>JBEBGB010000348.1:0-5491 GCA_040081675.1 Vicinamibacterales bacterium | reverse complement strand
GGCTTCGTCTCGCGGGGGCTTCTCAACCAGATCCTTGATCTCGTAGACGCCGCCGCCCAAATCTGCGGCGGGAGCAATGACCCCGTAACTCGAGACCCGCTCCATCGGCACGCGCTCGACCGCAATGACGGGTCCCTGGACGCGGTCGAAGACGTCCATCAACTGCTTCACCACCGGCGGGTCGGCGTCAATCACATCGTCTGGAAGAATGACCGCGAAGGGCTCGTCACCCACGGCTTCCCGCGCGACAAGCACGGCGTGGCCGAGACCCAGCGGTTCAGCCTGCCGTACGGACGAAAACGTTGCCAGCGTCGAGATGCCGCGCACGAGCGCGAGCGCGTCCTTCTTGCCGCGCGACGACAACTGCGCCTCCAGCTCGAACGAGGTATCGAAGTGGTCTTCGATGACACTCTTGCCTCGACTCGTCACCAGGATGACGTGCTCGATGCCAGACGCCACCGCCTCCTCGACGCCGTACTGCACGATCGGCTTGTCGACGATGGGAAGCATTTCCTTCGGCTGTGCCTTGGTGGCGGGAAGAAAGCGCGTTCCGAGTCCTGCGACGGGAAAGACGACTTTTCGAACGCTGGCCATCGCCGAGGATCGTAGCAGAAACCTCGCGGGGGCCTTCTATACAATGGGACGCGAGGCAGCATGCTCGATCACACAATTGTTCGCGAATCACTGGAAGTTGTACGGACCGGTCTGCGCAATCGCGGGATGGATCCCGACAAGGCGCTCGCCGAAATCACCGCGCTCGACACCGAACGGCGTCGACTCATCGCGGAGTTCGAAGGGCTGAAGCGCGAACAGAACACGTCGGGCGACGAAATCGCCAAGGCGAAGCGCGAAGGCCAGGACACCACGCTGATTCAGGAACGCAATCGCGCGCGCTCACAGCAAATCAAGCAACTTGGCGTCGAACTCGAAGCGATCGAGACCCGCCGCGATCAGGCCATGCTGGTGCTGCCGAACTTGCCGCACACCTCCGTGCCTGTTGGCGTGAGCGCAGCGGACAACCCGGTGGTTCGTCAATGGGGCACGCCCGGCACCTTCGACTTCGAACCGCAAGCGCATTGGGACCTTGGCCCTGCCCTCGGCATCATCGACTTCGAGCGAGGCACGAAGATCTCCGGTGCGCGCTTCACGGTGTTGAGCGGAGCGGGCGCCAGGCTGGAACGCGCGCTGATCAACTTCATGCTCGATCTCCACACGACCGAGCACGGCTACCGGGAGATGGAACCGCCCTTCATGGTGAATGCGGCGTCCATGATCGGCACGGGCAACCTGCCCAAGTTCGAAGCCGACCTGTTCAAGATTGCCGGCGACTGGGATCTGTTTCTCATTCCCACGGCGGAAGTACCGCTCACCAACCTGCACCGCGCCGAAATCCTGGATGGTCGCGATCTGCCGATCAAGTACACGGCCTACACGCCGTGTTTTCGCAGCGAAGCCGGTTCATACGGCGTGGACGTGCGCGGGCTGATTCGACAGCATCAGTTCGACAAGGTCGAACTCGTGAAGTTCACGACGCCCGAGCAGTCACACGCGGAGCTGGAGTCGCTGGTGAGCAACGCCGAAGAGGTATTGAAGCGGCTCGAGCTGCCGTTCCGAACGGTGCTGCTCTGCACCGGAGACATGGGTTTCGCGTCCGCGAAGACCTACGACATCGAGGTATGGCTGCCGAGCCAGAAGACGTACCGCGAGATCTCATCCTGCAGCAACACCGAGTCGTTCCAGGCGCGGCGCGCGAACATCAAGTTCCGACCGAACGGAACGGGAAAAGCCGAGTTCGTGCATACGCTGAACGGATCGGGCCTGGCGGTGGGGCGAACGCTGATCGCCATTCTCGAGAACTACCAACAGGCCGACGGCTCTGTTGTGATCCCGAGCGCGCTGCGCCCCTACATGGGCGGACTCGACAAGATCACCAAGGACTGACGGGCCAAATCGACCGCTCTGACCGCTGGGGTCGCTCCTTGGTTCGTGATGTGCCGGGCGGCTTGCAAGCGCCCGTGCGGACGCCTGTTGACGGCGCGCCGTGGAGCGCGGCGATTCGTGATCCGGAAACTGCCCCGCAGGGGTACGGTGCGGGCCGGGGCGGACGTTCCGCCACGGCCGGATGAACAGGACACCGACCGAGGAGCAGTTTCCCGCCGCGCGGTAGCGGGGTGACGGCGACAGGTGTCCGTGCGGGTGCTGGCGGCGGGCCCGGACCGCCCCAAAGACGAAGCCGGTGCCTATCGCGCCTCGCTACCCACATCCATAGTTGACGTGAAGCCATTCGTTCCGCTGTGCGAGAACGTGTGGTCGGCGCTTGTGTGTTTGTGCGAGACCGACTTGAACTGCGTGTAGCCCTGGAAAGCTGGGCTCGGGAGATTCAGCACCGTTATGGGCTTGCCGCCAAACCCTTTCATCACCTCCATGTCGACCGACGACTCCGGCCCGGAGAACCGTACGCGGGTGTCGGTGATCTCCATGGTGATCGGCGCCTTCTGGAGCGACAGCATGCCGTTTCGGAAGCCAGCGAACGCAATGGGCAGCAGCGCTTCGACGGCCGCGTTCTGCGCGTCGCTGACCTTGTTGCTGACGTAGATCTTCGACCACACGCGCATCTCGAAGGTGACCAGGAACGACACGCCTGCAAGATCGACGTCGCCGTAATGACCCTTGTTGATCGAGATGAGCCGATTGCCGTCGCACGGCATGTGACTCGGCGACCCGCCAAAGTTGCACGGGCACGACACGGTGCAACTGCAACTCTCGGCGACGGTGGCCGTGATGTGCCACGAGGGTGCCTGAGCCGCGGCCGGCTGCTGGGGCGTCACGGCAACGAGGGCGACGCCTGTTGAAACAAACGCGGTCAGAACCACGGCGAGCGCAGTCGGCAGTGGACGCACAGTGAACCTCCAGTTGAAACACGAGCAGCCTGAACCGAGTCGCGCTCCGAGTCAAGCCGAAGCCCGGAGCCCAGAGCCTGAAGTCCGAAACAGCTCCCTACCGTCCGCCCGTCACGTCGAGGATGGCACCCGTCACGTAGGTTGCTTCGTCGGACAGCAGCCACATGATTGCCGCAGCGACCTCTTCAGCCGTGCCACCGCGCTTCATGGGAATGCTGCTGCTCAATCGCTCGACTCGGCCCGGTTCGCCGCCGCTGGCGTGGATGTCGGTGTAGATCAGCCCTGGCCGAACGGCGTTCACGCGAATCCCCTCGTTCGCCACCTCGCGCGCCAGGCCGAGCGTGAGTGTGTCGATCGCCGCCTTTGCTGCGGCGTAGTCCACGTACTCGTTCGGTGAACCAAGCCTCGACGCGGCGGACGAGAGATTGACAATCGCGCCGCCGACACCCGCGTGTGTCCTGGACATGCGCCGCACCGCCTCGCGGCAGCACAGGAACGAGCCGACGACGTTCGTGCCGAGGACGCGCTGGAGTCTGCCGGCTGTCATCTGATCGACGCGCATCTGCGATTCGAGCATGCCCGCGTTGTTGACGAGTGCGTCGAGTCGGCCGCAGGCCCAGTCGACTTCCTCGAACAGCCTCACGACCTGGTCCTCCTTCGAGACATCTCCCTCGAGGGCGAACGCGGTTCCGCCGGAGTCTTCGATGTCACGAACCAGGCTGGTTGCGGCGTCGCGGTTGCGCAGGTAATTGATGCAGACCACATAGTCGTGGCGAGCGGCCAGGCGAGCCGTCGCGGCTCCAATGCCGCGGCCGCCGCCGGTGATGAGCACAACTTTCTTCATGTCAGAAATTCAGTATAGGCGGGACGCAGTCGATTTCGAGTCGGGCGGCCGCTCGTCCGGCGAACCGATGTGGGAGTGGCGGCTGACGGTCGAGTGGCGTGGGATACTGTCCGCTGCTACAGCGAGGAGACGCCTGTGAACAAGATCGTCACGTCAACGTGTGTCGCCGCCCTTGCCGCTGTGCTCGTCCCCTGGGTCAGCGCGCCCGCGCTTCGAGCACAGGGACAGCCTCCGCCCGATCACCCCTCCATAAGCGTTCGCGGGCAGACCTACACGCCCAGGGCCATCCTCAGCCGGAACATGGGAACCGAAGCGGATCAGACGACCGCCTTCACCCCGCACAAGATCATCGACAACATCTACTACGTGGGAACCCAGACGTTGACCGCGTTTCTTGTGGTGACGCCACAGGGCAACATCCTCATCAACAGCACCTATGAACGCAACGTGCCGGTCATTCGGCGATCAGTCGAACAGCTCGGGTTCAAGTTCAGCGACACGAAGATCCTGCTCGGCAATCATGCGCACGGCGATCACCAGGAGGGCGACGCGCTCGTGAAGGAGCAGACCGGCGCCCAGGTGGTCTCCATGGCGGAGGACGTGCCAGACCTCGAGAAGATCAGGCCCGGAGGGAAAGTCCACCCGATCGACCGCACGATTCACGACGGCGACACCGTTGCGCTCGGCGGCACGACGCTCACAGCGCACCTCACACCTGGGCACACGCGCGGCTGCACAACCTGGACGATGAAAGCGCGAGAAGGAAACAAAACGTACGACGTGATGTTTGGGTGCAGTCTGCGTGCGGGGAACCGCGTGAGCCCCGAGAACGCGGAGGAGTTCAGACGTGCGTTTGCGGTGGTGCGGGCACTTCCGTGCGACGTGCAACTCGGCGATCACGGCGCGCAGTTCGGCATGCAGGCCAAGTTCGCGCGCATCACGCCCGGCGGTGCGAACCCCTACATCGACCCCGCGGGATGCAAGTTGGAGATGGAGATCTCGGAAGCGATGGTTCGCGCGATTCTGGCGGAGCAGGCTGCGGGGAAACCGTAGACGCACCGCCTCACTTGAAGATCGACTTGGGCAACAGCATGTGGACGCCCTTTGTGGCGTCCACCGCCTGTGTCACGTGCAGGTCTCCCGCCACAGAGCAGAGGATGTAGGCATCCTCCCGCGACAGCTTCTTTTCCGCGACCAGAAAGTCGACCATCTCTCGCACTGCCAGACGCGTGGCTTCATCCAGATCTTCGTCCAGTCCCATCGAGATGTAGGCCGTCGGAGTCTCGGCGCGTGGCCATCGCAGACGCGGTCCTTTTCGGACGCGCACTTCGAAATTGCCTCGTAATGAGGTCTCGACGGCTGTGCCCGTCACCTCGCCGTCGCCTTGCCTCGCGTGGCCGTCGCCAATTGACAACAGCGCGCCTGGGACGTGCACGGGAAGGTAGAGCGTCGAGCCGGCGACGAGTTCCTTGTTATCGAGATTGCCGCCGTGCCAGCCGGGTGGACGGCTGGAGATTCTGCCGGTCAGTGAGGGCGGTGCGACGCCGATCGAGCCGAAGAACGGTGAGAGGGGAAGCACGATGCCAGGGGCGAACTCGATGCGATCAGACCCTGGCAACCACCGCAACAACTTCAGTGCAGCGTACGGAAAATCTTCCGAGAGCACGCCGCTACCGGGACTGAACGCGTTCACGCCAAAGTTATGAAGAAACTCGATCGAGAGAATTCGTACTTCGAGCGTGTCGCC
>JBEBGB010000034.1:0-19532 GCA_040081675.1 Vicinamibacterales bacterium | reverse complement strand
GATCCGCGGCTCGTCGGCGGGCATCATCTCGTGTACTTGCCCAAGTACGTTCGACCTGGCAGTTCCTGGTTGACGGCGTCGGACGACTCGATTGTCGACACGTGGACCGCCTGGCTCGAGGCGCTGGTCCCTCGCTTCGACCGGCGCTGGGTCAAACACGTGCTCGTCCATCGCGAGCGCTATGTCGAACCCTTGCACGCGGTCGGCGTGCGCGACGGCGTGCCTGATCTGGTGACGCCCGTTCATGGGCTCTTCCTGGCGACGACGGCGCAGATCTATCCAGCGCTGACCAATGGTGAATCCGTCACCCACCTCGCGCGGCGAGCGACACATGCCATTGTCGGCGCCCTCAGCGAGGCCGCCGCGTGAGCCGCATGGCGTGGGCGCGAACCGCGGCAGGCGTACTGATTGTTCTGCTCAGCGTGAGCTCACTGGCAGACGTCCCCGCGCTCTGGTTCGACGAAGGTTCGCACCTGCACGTCCCGCAGACGCTCGTCCAGCGAGGCGCGTATGCGGACTACAGCGCTGGAGAATTGCGATTCGGCGGTCCGGTGCTCGGCGTCGGTCCCACCGTGCTGCTGCCCATTGCGGCGAGCTTCAAGTTGTTCGGCGTCGGCATTCTCCAGGCTCGCGGCGTGATGGTCGCCTTCCTGCTGCTGTTTCTGCTGACAACGTGGCGCTTCGCACGGGAGCTGGCCTCGAAGCGCGTCGCGGATCTCACCATCCTGCTGTTGGTTGGTGCACCTGCGGTCAACGTGCTGATCCTGGGACGGCAGGTGCTCGGCGAGGTGCCGGCCTTGTGGTTTCTGGTCGTCGGTCTGCTCTCGTGGCACCGCGCCGTGCGACGCGACGCGACGTGGGGTTACGTGGCGAGCGGGCTGGCGTTCGGGCTGGCGATTGTCACCAAGTACCAGTTCCTGATCATGCTGGTTCCCGGCTTCGCTCTCGCGTGGCTGGTCACGCGCTGGCGCGGCGCGTGGGCTCCGCACCGCGCGTTCATCGTGCCGCTCGTGGTGTCGGCGGTCGTCTTCGGGGCATGGCAGGCGGCACTGTTTGCGTACCTTGGGGCCGATCTCTTTGCGGCGAACGTGATGGGCATCACTGCGTCGAGCCGTGGCGCCGCCGTTGTCCTTGCGCCAGACCGCATCCGCGACAGCCTTCGCGCAGTGCTCGGAGCCGGTGCCTTCGTTGGGCTCGTCGCCCCGGCGCTCACCTGGGTGTGCGCGCGTGCGGTGACGACACGGGACGAACGGTCGGCGACGTGGATGTTGGTGGTGTGTCTGGCCTGCGCCAACCTTGCGTGGTTCGTCGTGAGTTCCATCGGATGGACGCGGTATGCCGTGCCTGGCCTCGTGCTCGCCGGGCTCTCCGGCGCCGCCATGCTGGACCACTTCGTCTGGAGCCGCGTCGACCGCGACGGTTCGTCTGCCGTGGCGCTGCGAGCGGTCGGATGGGTATGGATCGCGCTCGCGGGGCCGCTGCCGCTCATCCTGACCGCGAACACCATCCTCCACCCGCCAGCGAATCCGGCACAGGCGATGGCGACGTTTCTAAACCGCTCGCTGTCACGCGATGCGCTCATCGAGACCTGGGAACCACAACTAAGCGTGATGTCGGATCACCGATTCAGATTTCCGCCCAATACCCTGCTCGCGACAGCCGTCGCGTACAGGTTCGGCGGTGGGCCTCCCCCTTCCACTGAATACGACTTCACGAAGCCGCCGCCGGACTACGTCCTGGTTGGAGACTTCGGTGCATGGGTCGCCGTCTATCCGAAAGACCGGCTGACGGACGGATTCACGCTGCTGCACGAGGAAGGCCCGTACCAGTTGTTTCAACGCCGTGACACACCAGCGCCGCGAGGAGACCATGAGTGAATTGACTCTTCCGTACTACGTGCACCCGAGCGCGGAGATCGATGCCTCGGTGAAGATCGGTCCGGGCACGCGGATCTGGCATCAGGTCCAGGTGCGCGAGGACGCAATCATCGGCGCCGATTGCGTGATTTCGAAGGACGTCTACATCGATGCCGGGGTCGTCATCGGCGACCGCGTCAAGATTCAGAACGGCGTGTCGGTCTACAGAGGCGTCGTCCTCGAAGACGATGCGTTTGTTGGTCCGCACGCGTCATTCACCAACGACCTGATGCCCAGGGCGTTCGCCACCGATTGGGAGGTGGTACCGACCTTTGTGCATCGAGGCGCGGCCATCGGCGCCAACGCCACCATCGTGTGCGGCGTCACGCTCGGGGCCTACAGCATGGTTGCGGCGGGTTCCACCGTCACGGCGGACGTCGCGCCGCATGCGCTGGTCATTGGCAGCCCGGCACGGCTCGTCGACTACATCTGCCGCCGGGGTCACCGGATGAAGAAAGCCGGCTATCGCGACCATGATCGTCGCTTTGTGTGCCAGCAGTGCGGAGAGGAACTCCGAATCAGCTATAGCCTGTCAGTGGTCGATCGAGCCCAAGGTCTCGAGTTGCCGTTTGGCGAGGCGCTACCCGTCTTGCGCCAGGGATGAGCGGACCTTCGCGCCGCCAACAGGCGCTCAATCGCGGGTTGCCGCGTCATTCATCCGGACGGGAGTACGGTTTTGCGGTGCACCAGCTCGAGGCCGATCCACGTGACGCTGGCAATGGCCAGGGCGAGGAACGCGACAAACGCCTGCGAGAATCCCGCGGAGAAGGCAATCCCTTCGCCGACGACCCATGCCAGCACGTTGAGCGCCACCCACATGAAAGCGAGTGACGGCTTCAGTCGGTCTCGCATCACCCACGCCGTCGCCAACCCGATACTCGCGCCCACACAAATGCCGAACGCCGCACTCAGGGGTAATGGAACGACGGCGACGAGTTCCGACGCGAGCCGCGTCCCCGAGCGCGCGCCGACTACGAATCCGACACTCGTGGCCAGGATCCACCGCGGAGGGATCGACCGGCTGCCCGAGTCGCGGAGCGCAAGCCACTGCGCCGCGCCGATGGCCGCACCAAAGACCAGATCACCGAGAATGAGTGCCGGCCGACGCGGAAGCATCGCAACGATGAGTCCATCGTTGGAGGCGCCGAGCAGGCTGCCAACGACAAAGCCGAGCACGTTCGCAACCAGCCAACGAGCGAACACGACCCTGGCGTTCATGAAAGCGGCATCGGGCGGGCTGCACTGCACTTGGGCACCGACCAGAAAGCCGGGCGGCGAACCCGGCGGGGAAGCGCGGTGCACAAGGCGGCGGACAACGACTCGAAGCGGTTCCCGGCACTCATCGCGTCATGCTAAAGCAGTCTCTCTCGTTCGGGTCAAAGCATCCTGGCTCGGTTGACTTTCGTCTGAGCCTGCGGTGCCTAGTCGCCTTCCGGGATCCGGACGTTCAGAGTTCGTCGACCTCCAACCTACTCACCAAAGGCGACTTGAATCCCGACGTGCCGTCAGCCGACCCCTGGTCCAGTTGGTGCAAGAGCTTGTGCGACTTTCCTTACCCTGGATGACACTAATCCACCTCTCCATGGCCCGGCGCTCGTGGGCGGCCGCCGCGCTCGTGTGCGTCGCGTTGGTCGCCTTCACAGGTCCGACTGCGGCTGCCCAGGAGGCCTACCGGCTCGGACCTCGCGACGTCGTGAGCGTGTCGGTCTTCGGTCACCAGGAACTCACGGGACGTTTTCCCGTCGGAGACGAGGGCTCGATCACGTTCCCATTGCTCGGCGCCGTACCGGCGGGCGGTCTGACAGTCACCGAGCTTCAGGCATCGCTCGTTCGAGGTCTTTCCGACGGATTCCTTCGCTCGCCGCAGGTCAGCGTCGACATCGTTCAGTACATGAGCCAACGCGTCTATGCGATTGGCGAAGTCCGAACCCCCGGGGCCATTACGCTCACGGGCACGGCGTCGCTGCTCGACCTGCTGGTCAAGGCCGGTTCGCTCACCGAGCAGGCTGGGGGGGAAATTCGGGTTCTGCGGCGCCGAGGTGCGAACGCGACGGGACCATTAGCGCCCGGCCAACCTGACGTCGACGAGATCGCGCGGATAAGCGTGCAGCAGGTGCGCCGAGGGCTCATCTCGTTCAACGGCACGCTCCTCGATGGAGACACGATTTTCGTACCCCGCGCTGAAACGGTGTTCGTGCTTGGCAATGTGAACAAGCCCGGTACCTATCTCGTCGATCCCGGCGTGACCACGGTGCTCACCGCCATTGCGCAGGCCGGCGGAGTGTCCGAACTCGGCTCGACCAAGCGGGTTCGCGTGTCGCGAATTGTGAACGGCCAGAACGTGGAGTTCGATGCGAAGCTGGACGATCTGCTGCAGCCGGGCGACACGGTGGTCGTCGGCCTTCGACGGTTCTGAGCCCCCCTGTGAACGAGATGAATGAGAGCACCGGCACCGTAGCCGACGAATCGACCGACCCAGTCCTTGACGCGCCTGTCGCACACGTCCTTCGCGTGATTCGCCGGCGCTGGAAGCTCGCAGTCATCACGTTCGTGCTCTTCACGGCTGCTGGCGGCGCGGCTGTGTGGGTCAGGCCGCAGCAATTCGAAGCGTCCGCGCGGCTGCTCATCGAGCGCGGCGATCAACATGCGGTGCTCGAGGACCAGAAGAACGCACCCGAGCCTCGAGCCGACGACGACATCCTCGTGCAGTCGCAGATGCTGCGGCGGCGCTCGCTGGTGGCCCAGTCGATCATCAAAGGGCGGCTGTGGGAGTCGCCGGACCTGGGCGGGCAGGCGCCGGCAGAGCCGATTACGGAAGACTCGGTCAACGCGTCGGGCCTCGTTGACGCGTTTCTCGGTCGTCTGCGTGTTGAAACGCCTGAAAGCCGCTGGCTGCTCGCGGTGTCGTTCCAGTCGACCGATCCTTCCCTGGCAGTGAATGCCGTCAATCTGTTGACGCAGGCACACGTCGAGGAGACGCGGGCCGCGGGCTCTGCCGACTCCGGCGACACCATGAAATGGCTGCGCGACCGTCTCGAAGAGCAACGGGGTCGCCTTGCGGAGAGTGAAGCGACGCTGCAGACGTTCGTCGAGCAGCGCGACGCGCTTTCAGCCGTGCAGGACCACCAGAACATCGTCGTGCAGAAGCTGGCGGACCTGAACGCGTCGCTCACGAAAGCCAAGACAGAGCGCATCGTCAAAGAGGCGCTCTATTCGCAGCTCGAGGCTGCGCGCCAGTCGCCCGGTGCGCTCGATCAATTGACTGTGGTCCTCGGCAACCCACTGCTGCAGCAGCTTCGACAACAGATCGCCGAGCTGTCGCAGAAAGAACTCACGATGGCCCAGGACCTGGGCGATCGTCATCCAGAACTGATCAAGGTACGGTCGGAACTCCAGCAGGCCAAGAGCCGGTTGACTGCCGAACTCGATCGAGCAACCGAAGCCGTGGGAAACGATTTCCGGCAGTCCCAGGCAATCGAGACCAGTCTCACCGAGGCCCTCGACGCACAGAAGCGAGAGGTCCTCTCGCTGAACCGCAAGACGGTCGACTACCGAGCGCTCGAGCGGCAGGTGGTCAGCGATCGTGAGCTCTATCAGAAGCTGCTTGCCCAGACACAGACGCGTGGCATCGTCGGAACAAATCCGGTGCGGCAGGTGCGACTCGTCGAGCCCGCGGTCCTCCCGAAAACCCCAGTCGGCATGGATCGGAGGGCGGCCCTGCTGCTGGTTGCCCTTGGAGGCATGCTCCTCGCCGTGAGTGCCCCGATCGGCGTCGAAGCCTTGGACCCCCGGATCAAGACTCCGTCCGAACTGACGGCCAAACTCAAGGTGCCGTGTCTTGCCATGGTCCCGCGAGAATCGAGTCAGAAAGGCAAAGACCCGCTGCTCACCTCGGACCCGACGGCGTTCGCCGAGAGCTTCCGGCGGATGCGCACGACCGTCATGCTTCAGCCGCATTCCGGACCCCTGCGTCTCCTGGTGACGAGTGCCGTGCCCCGCGAAGGCAAGAGCCTGACTGCGATCAATCTCGCCCTGGTCCTTTCGGAGACCAACGAGCCGGTTCTTCTCGTGGACGGAGACATGCGACGTTCGCGTCTGCACACGGCGTTCGACTTGCCGCGCAAACCCGGCCTCGCCGAACTGCTCGGCGGATCGATCGCGCACGGAGAGGTCGTCCACCGGACGCGATTCCCGAATCTCGACGTGCTGACCGGCGGCGAGACGCAGCACAACACATCACAACTGCTCACCGACTCCAGGCTCGAACGCCTGGAGGCCCTGAAGGACTCGTATCGCTTCATCGTCATCGATTCCCCGCCTGTCGGACCCGTGTCCGACGCCTGTGCGCTCGCACGCCACGTGGATTACGTCATCTTCGTTGTGGGCGCTGACCAATCGAACGCGGCTCTGGTCAGGCAGGCGCTCGACGCGGTGCGAGACTCGGGCGCGAAGGTGCTGGGAGGCGTCCTGAACGGTGTCGACCTGCGTCGGTCCGCGTACTATTACGCCCCGTACTACAGCCACGAGTACAGCTCGTATTACCAGGTTTCCGAAACAACGACGCGCCAGTGACCGGCCGCTGTCAACGAGGCGTTCGGGCGTTCGCGCTGCAGGTCGCATTGGCCGCGCTGGTCTTGACACCCGCGGCGGGCCAACGCGGCGCAGTCTCCCCGCCGCCGGCCATCGATCCCGTCGTGTTCGTGTCGCGCCAGATCCCGCCAGACGGCAGCATCTACATGGCGTCGGCGCGCGACCTGCCCGGCGTCGGCGCGCGAAGCCGCTTTCGGGTTGCTGCACCCGGGCGCCTCATCGTTCGCGAGTCTGACGGACGACTGCGAGTCGTCGTCGACGGTCAGCGCCCGACGCCAGCGTCACTGAACCTCATTGACGTCAACGCACCGGATGTCTCGTATGACGGACAGCGCATCGCGTTCGCCGGTCTGCCAGCCGGCCGTTACGACACTGGCCCGAACGTCAATCCCGGTGCCTGGCGGATCTTCGTGATCAACGCGGACGGGAGCGGCCTCGCCCAGATTACCCACTCAGATCAGCAACTGGACCTGTCGCGGTTCGGCGACGCGGCACCCGGCCTGGCCGCCTACGACGATACCGATCCCGCCTGGCTGCCGGATGGACGCATCGTGTTCAGCTCCACCCGGTGGCCCAGCTTCGGTCACTACAGCGGCGTCCGCACCACGAACCTCTATGTGGTCGATGCCGACGGCACCGACGTGCACCGCATTACTGCGGAACGCAACGGCGCCGACCGGCCGCTCGTCGATCCGCTCACCGGCAAGATCGTGTATTCGCGCTGGTGGCGGAACCAGCGTTTCGCGCTCGACGATGAGCGAACTGTTCTTCGCGACGGCGGCGGCTACGTGCAGAAGGGCGGCCTGAGCGCGAATCGCGACCTCGAGCTGACCGGTGCGCAGGAGTACTCCAACTTCCTGTGGCGCAATGTCTGGAACGCCACGTCGATCAACCCGGACGGCACCGAGTTGAAAGCCTGGGGCGGATCGTTTCTCCACGACGGCGATGGCAGCGCCAATCAGGTGTACGGCGGTGCATTCGCGTCCGACGGTTCCTTCTTTGCGAACTTCTTCCCGATGTTCAACATGACGGAAGCGGCTGGATTCGGGGGCATCCGTCGAGCCCTTCCCGGTCCCGAACCCCTCGTGCCGGTGACGGGCATCACCGAAGTGAAGACGACCTATGTCAGGTCCCAGGAGCCTCAGTCATACGGCATCTACCCAGGGCCGTATGCCGCGGAACCGGCTGTGTTGTCGGACGGTACGCTCCTCGTCTCGTTCGCGGCGGACGTCAATCAGGACTATGGGCTGTATCGCATCGCCGCCGATGGCAGTGCTCGTGTGCTCGTCTACGACGCTCCGGGCACGAGCGAACTCCGCGCGCGCAGCCTGCGTCCTCGCGCGGTTCCACCGCGAATACCGGATCGCACCTCGCTCGAGGCCAGCCTGCTGCCGCCGACGGCGGATGGCCCTTATGACGGAGACGGGACGTTCGTGTTCGATGCGTTGAACGTGTACGCGAACGCACCGGTCGACACCGACATCGTCAATGCTCCGCCAGTGGGATCGGGCACGCGCCTGCGGTTCTTCATCGACCACCAGCGCACGAGCCCGGGATCGTTTCCCCACCTCGACTGGCCAATCCTGCTCGAGGAGCTTCCCATTTCGCGGGCGGGCGCGGTGCGCGCCAGTCGGGCCCCGGCGAACGTCCCCCTGTTCGAGCAGATGCGAGGCGCAGACAATCGCATTCCGATCACGAGAGGGCCCGGAGGAGAGCAAGGTGCGGCGCACGTCGCCGGCCTGAACTTCGGCCGACCGGGAGCTGTGGTTCGTTGTGTCGGATGCCACATCGGGCACTCGATGATCCCCGTACCCGAGCGAGATGAGGACGCTGCCTGGACCAATCTCGCGCCAGGCGCGACTGTCAGCGCATCGTCGTCACGCAGCGACGACGTGCTCACGGGGCTGAATGACCGTCGGGCGCTGAAGGCCGATGCGTCGCGCATCTGGAGCAGTCAACCCGGAGCTTCACGTGCGAGCCAATGGGTCGCGCTGGCGTTCCCGGTACCCGTCACGGTTCGGACGGTCCGTTTGTACGCGCCAACCCACGGTGTCGGTCGCTCCGATCTGGCGATCCTCGAGGCTCGCGTCGTGCTCCTCGACGAGCGGGGCGGGCTGGTTGGATCGAGCCAAGCGGGGCCAGTACGCGCCGAGGGCACGGACTTGTCCTTCGACGATGTCACCGCTCGCAGCGTGCGAATAGAGTTTCGTCAGCTAACCGGTTCGTTCCTGGGTTCTTCCGTTGCGGCGCTGTCCGAAGTCGAAGTGATCGCGCGCGGCGCGGGAAGTAACTGAGCCCGTCACCTTCGGGCCGCCTCAGGGCGCGGTGAACCGCCCTGCTGACCCAGGGCAACGAGCGGATCCAGCCCGCGGTACAGGCCCAGGATTGCAGCGATGTGGCGGGGAAGGCTGAAGCGCGCTTCGACACGCGCTCGTCCCGCTGCCGCTAACGCGCTCGACAGCGTCGAGTCCGTCAGGACACGGATGACGCGGTCGGCGAGCTGGTCAGCCTGACCCGGTTCGTACAACAGGCCAGTCTTCTCATCGGACACGATCTCTGGTGTGCCGCCGGTGCGTGTCGCCACCAGCGGCGTGCCCACGGCCATGGCTTCCATCAACGCCAGGGACGCCGGCTCGGGAGTCGTCGTACCGACGACGATCGCGTCCATCGCGCGCATCGTCTCGTGGACGTTTGGCTGCCAGCCCGTGAATCGCACGCACTCCGCGAGTCCGCGCTCTGCGATGCGCGCCTTCAATTGGTCCTGATAGGGCGGGTTCTCGAGCGCTCCGACCAGAAGAAACTCCACGTCCGGGCAGGTGGCCAGAATCCGAGGCGCGGCGTCGACGAGCGTCATGTGACCCTTGTAGGGCAGCATTTGGCCGAACAGTCCGACGGCGCGTGATCCCTCTCGGATGCCCAGGGATCGTCGGATCTCTTCGATGCGTTCACCGGACGCCGGGGCGAATCGCTGCAGATCGATTCCGTTGTAGACCGTTCGCACCACGCCGTCAGGGACGGCGCGTGCCAGGTTCTTCGTCACTGCATCGGATGGCCCGATGACGTGCGTGCACGAGCGCCCGACGAATCGATAGATCGGTCGGTTGAAACGGTGAATCCGCTTGATGTTGTGCTCGTGCCAGACGTGACTCACTCCGGTGCCGCTTATGGAAAGGGCGGCGTACAGCGAAGCCGGATAGGAAATCGAGTGCACGATCTGCACATCGTGACGGCGGATGAAGTCGCGAAGCTCGCGGCGGACACTCGTGAACGATCGGGTGAATTCTCTGAGTGCGCCTGGTCTGGCGGTCGTGCGTATCAGTTCGCGGCTGAAATGGCGAGTCGCGAGGACGGGCACCTTGCGGGTTCGCAGCACATCGGCCAGTCGATGATTGTGCTCGCTGATGTAGGCGACGGCCGTGTGTCCCTGCGCACGCAGCGCGTCGATGTAGCCCAGCGTGACGATCTCGGCGCCACTGACCGTGGTCGAATCGAGCAAATACAAGACGGTCACGACGCGCGCCTGGCTTTCTGTCCGTACCGTTCGAACACGACGAGCATCTGTTCGGCCGTCGTCTTCCAGTTGAACCGGCGCCCGCGCTCCAGGCTGCGGCGCGCGACGGTCTGACGCAGCGGTTCATCGGCCAATAGACGCCGTACTTGCCCGGCAAAGGCACCCGGCGTGTCGATGTCCGCGCACAACCCTGCGTCGCCCACAATCTCCGGAATACAGGCGCGGGTCGAGGCGACGATCGGTACGCCGCAACGCATGGCTTCGACGAGCGGCAGGCCAAAGCCTTCGTAGAAGGACGGAAACAACAGGGCCGTTGCTCCGGCCATCAGGTGTACGAGCTCGCTCTGTGGCGGCCGGGCAATGAAACGGACGTGTGTGCTGCCGAACTCGCGGATCGCCGCCGAGACGACGGGGCGCGGTCGGGGCTCGCGACTGAAAAGCACCAGCTGCAACGCACGACGTTCGCCATCTGGCAGTCTGCGGTACGCGTCCAGGACGACGCCGGGATTCTTGATGCCGTCGGCAAGCAGATAGCTGCCGGCAATTCCATGGCGGGCGGTTGTTGGAGCCAGTTCCTCCGGCGTCATCGGCCGGAACATGTCGGACGCGGCGGAGTACACGACCGTGAACCGCTCGAGCAGTGCACCGGACCGGCGCGCGATGTCGCACTTCGAGTACTCGCTGGGAGTGGTGATGTGACTGGCGTGCCGCAGGCTTTGACGAGTCTGGCGTCCGAGGTACAGCATCATCGCGACCTCGCGAGGGCGGCGGCTGAATCCGCGCAAATGCTCCCTCATTGGAAACAGGTTCAACGAATCGTGAATCGTGAGGACGACTGGGACCCGCGACCGCGGAGCGATATTGGCTGGCGCGTGAAAGACGTCGAGACGATCGCGCTCGGCGTGACGACCGAGCGACGTGTCGTTGACGATCGAGCTCAGGGAGTGTCGCCATGGCAGCGTCCGCACGCGCACATTGGCCGGAAGGTCCGAGAGTTCGAGCGGACCTTTCTCATCGGCGTAGTAGAAGAACTCATGACTCGACTCGATACGTGGCAGTTCGGTGGCAAGCGCATGTACGAAGTTGCGCACTCCACCGAACAACCCGTGAGAGAGGTATCGCACGTCCAGGCCGATTCTCACGGACGAACCTCCTCGGCGCCGAGCGGTTCGGGGGCGAGGTCGAGTGGCCCGAGCCAGCGGCGGACTGGTGCCGGTGCGTACGCCAGGATGTCAGCACGCTCACGCGCTTCGGTGCCGCGCCAGACGAGGGTGCCGTAGGCCGCGGCGCATGCGACGGCGACCAGCGGCAGGACGGGTGCGACGGGTCCCAGCGCGACGTACGCCGCAATGAGCGGCGCAAAGAGCAGGGCCGGCAGGGAGACTGGTTGCACGGCACGCTTCAGGAACACGCGTGCTGGCAGTTCGAGCTCTCTCGAAACAAAGCGGATGTAGATCGGTTGAAGCACCACGGCGGGCACCAGCGTGCCCAACGCGACGCCGATGTTGCCGAAGCGGTGAACGAGCCACACGCTGAGCAGAAGGTTCAGCGCCGCCTGCGGAACGAAGTACGACGCCACCAGCGGTGACACCCGGCGCGTGCCGACGAGCGCCGCATACGCGGCATGATTGAACGCCGTCACGATGAAGCTGCCCGCCAGCACCTGCACCACCGGCAAGGCGGCGACGAAGCGCTCTCCCATCCACACCTTGAGGAACGGCCCGCCGGCGAAGGCCAGACCGAGGCTGAGTGGCCAGGCTAGCGCGCCACTGAACTTGGTCATCTTGAGCACGAGTTCGCGAAGCGCCGCAGGGTTTTGACGGCCGTGCAAGTCGGCGGCAAGTGGCGACACCGCCTGGGTCAAGGTCGTCGTGAGCGCGTACGCGAGCATGTAGAGCTTCCATGCAGCAGCGTAATAGGTGACTTCGCGGACCGGGAGGAAGGCTGCGATCACGAGCCGATCGGTCTGTTCGATGAGCAGCGAGCAGATGTTGACCAGCATCAGCGTGCCGCCGAACGAGAGCAGCCGCGCGGCATCCGAACGATGGACATGGCGCAGCGCGATGGACAGCGTGGGCAGTTCCTCGTAGACCCAGCGAATCTGGAGCACGCCAGCCAGGAGGTGGACCGTCATCTCCGTGGCCACGAGCGGGATGAGCCCGCCGCCGTTGGCGAGCACGACCGCCGCACCAATGAACTTCGCGCCGGCGACCGCGATCCAGAGCTGGTTGCAGCGATCCTGGCGTTGCCGTCCGAGTAGAACGCCCTGATATGTCGCGAGCGGCATCCGAAGCACGAACCCGAACAGCGTGATCTGGAAGGCCGTCATCGCCTGTGCCGAGAGCTCCGGTGGAATGCCGAGCGCGCGCGACACGGGTCCGGCGGCCGGCAGCACGAGCAGCGCCACGAGCCCCAGGACGATCAGGAGCGCTTGCGCGCTCGATGCCGCGCGGTTGACGGCGTCGCGTTCGTCGCGGGCGGATGCCGCGGCAATCCACTGTGACAGCGACGGCACGATGCCCAGTTCGAGCAGTCCCATGTAGCCGGTCACCGATCCAAGCAACAGCCAGATGCCGGCGGCTGCATCGCCGAGACGATGAACGACGTAGGGGAAGAGGACGAAGTTGGCGGCGAGGTTGAACGTGAATCCGATGTAGTTCCAGGCGGTATTGCGCGCGAGGATGCGTGACGATGACGGCGTCATGGAGGTCGAGTCCGTCGGCGTCCCGATCGGGCTCACCGGCGCGCTCCAGTCGTGCGGCTATAATCGCCGACAGACCTCAGGCCCCGCGCCGATCCATGAAGATCGTCCTCGCATCGCCGCACTTCCCGCCTCGCTTCATCGGCGGCGTCGAGACCTTCGTCAAGCGGCTGGCCGACGGGTTCCTTCGGCTTGGAGACCAACCGACTGTCATTGCCGTCGAAGCGATCGACGGACCGTCGGGCGCGCCGCGCATCGATGTCGACTCCGCGCTCGGCTATCCCGTCTACCGCGTGTCGCTCGATCTGACGAAGTCGGGGAGACCGCTCGCGTTTCACTACGGCGCCCCCCAGGTCGATCAGGCTATCGGAGAGATCATCTCCGCCATCAGCCCCGACATCGTGCATCTGCACAGCGGGTATCTTCTCGGGGTGGGCTGGCTCGCGCGCGCTCGCGCCGGCGGGGCCACCACGCTGCTGTCGTTGCACGACTACTGGGTGCTCTGTCCGCGGATGACACTGACCCATCCCGATGGCCGCATCTGCAGCGGTCCGGAATCGGCCGCGAAGTGCGCGTGGTGTCTCGCCACGGAACGCCGCCGCTATCGTGTGCTCGACACGTGGACCGGCGGTGCCGTTGGACGCACGGTTGCCCGACTCGGAGCGGCTCCGGGGGTGTCGAGGATGATGGGCCCGACGTCCAGCGTGGCCGCCGTGCTCGAACGCCAGCGTGCGCAGCTCACACATGTCTCGCAGATCGATGCGATGGTGTCGCCCTCGCGGTTCATGCGCGACCAGGCAGTCGCCGCCGGATTCCCAGGTGAGCGGATCCACGTCATTCGCAGCGGCGTCGTCTCGAACATCTCGCGGCGTCCCGTTCAGAGTGTCGGCCCGATTCGGCGCTTCGGGTTCCTCGGCCAGGTCGCCCCGCACAAAGGCGTTCATGTGCTCATCGACGCGGTTCGACGTTTGGAGGGCGCGCCTCTGACGCTGACGATCCATGGCGACCTCACCCGTTCGACCGACTACGTCGCCGACTTGCGCGCGCGCGCAGCCGGAGATGAACGTATCACCTTCGCCGGCGCATACACGACCGATGACCTCGACGCCGTCTTTGCCGGGCTCGATGTCGTTGTCGTGCCCTCGACGTGGTACGAGAATGCACCGTTCGTGATCCTCGAGGCGCAACGCGCGGGTCTGCCGCTGGTCGCATCGAGGCTGGGCGGAATGCAGGAACTGATCTCGGATGAACGCGACGGCCTGCTGGCGACCGCAGGAGACGGCGCCGATCTCGCCAGGCAGCTGGCGCGTCTGCTCGATTCGGCTCTGGTCTGCAAGCTCGCTGCAGCGGCGCCCGCTGTCCGGACGTTCGAGGAAGAACTGCACGGTCTTCGTGAGTGGTACGCGGCCATGCGAGCGCCGATCGACGTGTCTGGCGGATCCGAACGTGAAGAGCACGGTCGGTGCCGCAGATGACAAAGGTCGGCTGACGAGACGCTTTCTGGCTGCGACAAAACGAACCGCTCGCCCGGCCCGATGCATGGTTCCCAGTGGGATTGCCAGAGATTCCGATTGTCTGATGTGGTACGACGCTTGCGGCGGCAGGATCACCGCGCGATTCTGGAGCAACATCAGCGCCACTCGAAAGCACGGTTGAATGCGAATCCTGGTCGTGTCGTCGTGGTTCCCATCGCCGCCGTCCAACGGCTCGAAGCTTCGCGCGTTTCACTTGATGACACAACTCGCGTCTCGAGGACACCGGATCACGCTGCTGTCCTTTGCCGAAGCCGGTGAACTCCGACGCGCGGACGACCTCCGTGCGATGTGCGAGGCCGTTGAACTCGTCGAGGGCAACCCGCATAAAGCGGGCGCGGTGCTGCCTTCGCTCAGACTCTTCGGCCGTATGCCGCGGTCATACGCGACCACGTACAGTTCCACGATGGCGTCGCTTGTGGCAAACCGCTGGCGCGATCACGACCTCCTGCTGGCCCTGCAGATAGGCGCCGCCCTCTATCTCGACCCGAAGATGACGCTCCCCACGGTCTTCGAGGAGGCCGAAGTGGGCGTCGTGCGCGATCGCTACATGAACGAAAGCCGTCCGCTTCGACGGGCGCGACATGGCCTGACCTGGTGGAAGTACGGGAGCTTCATCCGTTCGCTCGCCAGAATCGCCGACCGGACGACGACCGTGTCCAGCGTGGAGCGGCAGCATCTCATCGACGCGGGCTGCAACGGCGAGCGGATCGACGAAGTCCCGAACGGCGTCGATGACAGCCATC
This sequence comes from Vicinamibacterales bacterium, assembly GCA_040081675.1. GTDB lineage: Bacteria > Acidobacteriota > Vicinamibacteria > Vicinamibacterales > CAVVIG01 > CAVVIG01. The sequence goes on along the minus strand of JBEBGB010000034.1, from coordinate 4,536 downwards.
TGCAGGTTCCTGCGGCAAGCGTCGAACGCGGCGCGCCGCTGATCTACCCGGGTGCGATTACCTACCAGGCAAACCTGGATGCCGTCCGACATTTCACCACCGACATATTGCCGCGTGTACGTGCCACGAATCCAGATGTGCACCTGCAGGTCACCGGCGACACGGGCGCCGTTGACACGCGCGAGTTCTCGGGACCAGTCACCTTCACCGGCCAGGTAGCGGCGGTCGCGCCGCTCCTTCGTGCCGCTCGGCTCTGCATCGTGCCCCTGCGAGTCGGCGGCGGCACCCGCCTGAAAGCCCTCGAGGCGATGGCCATGGGCACGCCAGTGGTCTCCACCTCGAAGGGCATTGAAGGACTCGCGCTGACTCCGGAGCACGACGTGCTCATCGGCGATGATCCGGAGACCTTTGCGCGACAGGTCGCCCGTCTCCTGGACGACGATATGCTGCGGGCACGCCTGTCTGCGAACGGACGGCGGACGATAGCCAGCCGGTACACGTGGACGCTGGTGGGCGATGCGCTCGAACAATCACTCACGCGCGCGCTCCATGAGCGTGGCCGCCGCACGACGGTAATGGCTGGATCAGAAAAGGGGAGCGATCGCGGTGCGCCGTGACCCCGCGCTGCCGGCCCGTGGCGTGTTGACCCGCGCCCTGCCGCTCACTGCCATCCTGTTTGGGATCGCGTCGATGCCGTACATGTACGGCTTCTTGTCCAGTCCTGCCGACCGCGTCTTTACCGGCCTGATGTTCGACGTGCCAGATCACGCGCAGTACTGGTCGTGGGTCACGGCGTCGCAGGCCTCGTTCTTCATCAGCAACACGATGACCCCCGAGCCGAACGCGCCGATCTTCATCAACCCGATGATGTGGCTGCTCGCGCGCATTCAACTGCTGGCCAGTCTGTCATTTCCCGCGCTGCTCCAGGTCTGGCGTCTCCTTGCGACGGTTGCCGTCGTACCGGCAGTCGTGGCGTTCGTTCGGGTGTTCGTCATCGACCCGCGCCGCCGCCCGGTGGCCTTGCTCATTGCACTGCTTGGATCGGGGTTGGGATGGACGCTGCTGCTCGTCAAGAAATTGACACACAGCGCCGAGCTCCCGTGGCCACACGATGTCTACACCGTCGAACCCAACACGTTCTGGGCGCTGTTGTCGTATCCGTACCTGTCGCTTGCGCACGCGCTGATGCTTGGCACGTTCATCGGCGTCTGGCTCGCGTGGCGCGAGCGGCGAGCCCTGGGTTACGCCGTCGCAGCGGGGTCAGCGGCTGCCTTGTCGGGTTCTCATGCCTATGACCTGATCACTGTGTACGTGGTCCTGGGCGCATTCGTGCTCGTCGAGTGGCTGCACGCGCGACGCTTTCCGACGCGGCTCGCTGGTGTACTGGTGCTGATCGGCGCAGCGTCAGGGCCGACTGCGCTGTACTACCAGCAGCTCACCGCGCACGATCCGCTGTGGCGCGCCCTCCTTGCGCAGTACTCCAATGCCGGGGTCTGGACACCGCCGCTCTATCAACTGCCGCTGCTCATGGGCGTCCCGCTGCTGCTGGCCATTGCCAGCTTCGGCACGACAGGCTGGTCGCTCGAACGCCGATTTCTCGCAACGTGGGCGGGCGTCAGCCTGCTGCTCATCTACCTGCCAGTCGTCTATCAAATCAAGCTGCTGGCGGGATGGCAGTTCCCCCTGGCGCTGCTCGCGAGCGACAGCTGGCACGACGCAGTTGTGCCGGCGCTGCAGCGCGTGTCCAGGCGCCCTGTCCGGACTGCAACGATGCTCGCGTGCCTGATGCTCGTGATCGGCACCAACGTGTATCTGTTTGCCTGGCGTTTCGTCGACCTGCGGCGTCATGATGCGCCGTACTACCTGCACCGGGACGAGGTCGACGCGCTCTCGTGGCTTGCGGTTCACACCTCGCCCACCGATCTCGTGCTCGCGCGCGAGGACGTTGGTCGATTCGTCCCGAACTACGGTCGGGCGCGGTCGTTTCTCGCGCACTGGGCCATGACCAACCGATACTTCGAACGGCGTGACCTCGTCACGCGCTTCTTCGATTCGGCGGCCGCTGACACCGCGTGGCGGACAGCCGTCCTCACAGAGAACCAGATCACGTTCGTGGTCGACACAGGGAGTGCCGACGCCAGCGTGCTCCACGGCTCCGGCGGCGCATTCGAGTTGGCCTTCAGCCGTCCAAAGGCGCGCATCTATCGCGTTGGCGCGACTGGAACGCTTGCCCGACCCCACGGGCGGCAGCCGTGACGGTCTTGGGTTCGCTGCGCGTGTATCTGCGAGCGAAGACGCGGAGCCCTCTGCACTACGTGCTGAGCGAGTTGCTGCAGGGTCTTTTCGGCTGGATTCCGAGCGTCGTGGGAATCGCCCTGCGGGGAATTGCCTATCGTGCGTTCCTTCGCACGGCCGGCACGCCGGCGATCGAGGATCACGTGCGCATTCTTCGCCCGGAAGACGTCACGCTGGGCACGGGGGTGTATCTCGACTACGGCGCGTATCTGCATGGCGGGCCTGGCGGTCTTCATCTCGGTGACGGCACCTGGGTCATGAACGGATGCCGTCTGCATGTCTTCAATTTCAGAGACCTGCCGCACGCTGGCATCCGGATTGGCCGCGGTACCTTCATTGGCGAGGGCACCATCATGCGCGGTCAAGGCGGGATCGTGGTCGGTGAGCGCGTCCTGTTCGGCCCCGGCGTGCAGGTGCTCGCTGTCGATCACGTGTTCGCCGACCCGCAGGTTCCGATCATGGACCAGGGGATCACCGCGCAAGGCATCCAGATCGAAGACGGCTGCTGGATTGGCGCGGGCGCGATCATCCTCGACGGCGTCACCATTGGCCGCGGTACCTGCATCGGGGCCGGTGCCGTGGTGACCACGTCGATTCCTCCTCACAGCGTGGCCGTGGGCGCGCCGGCCCGCGTCATCCGCGACCTGGTTCGCGATCCGATGCCCGTTCCGACCGTCCCCGTCCATCGCGGCGGCATGGACGACGTGACGCGGTGACGACGGCCCGCGGATTGACGGACCGTTGATGCGGCTGCTGTTCCTGACCGAGACCATTCCTTTTCCGCTCGACAGCGGCGGTCGGATCAAGACGTTTCACACCCTTCGCATGCTGGCCGGCGCACACGAAGTGCACCTCCACGCGCTGGTCCGCGACTCTGACCGGATGCGTCACACGTCGCGCCTGGAAGCGCTCGGCATAAGGGTCACGCTGCACGACGTCCCGCGCACGCTCGGCAACGTGGCGGCGGGAATTGCCGCGGCGCTGGTCACTCGGCGTCCCGTCACCGTGCAGCGCCACATGCACCGACGTGTCCTTCGTCAACTCCGCGACGAAGTGGCGACGCAGCACTTCGACGCCGTCTATTGCGACCATCTGAGCATGTTCGAGTACGGACGGCGTCTATCGCTGCCGATCCTGCTCGATGCCCACAATGTCGAGTACGCGATTGTCCGACGGCATGCCGCCACGCTCGGCCGTCGGCCGTTACGACTTCTCTATGAGCGCGAATGGCGGGCGCTCGAAGCCTACGAACGGTCGGCGTATCCGGAGTGCCGCTTGATCTTCTGTGTCAGCGAGGTCGATGCTGGCGTCCTCCGCGCGTTGGGCGCCGTTCCGGCTTCGGTGCTCGCCGTGCCGATCAGTGTGGACGTGTCGGCGATGCCGCCGCCGACTCCCCTCGTCTCCGAGCCGAATCTGCTCTTTGTCGGCGGTCTTCGCTGGCCGCCGAACGCTGACGCCGTGGTCTACCTGGTAGAGGAAGTGCTGCCGCGTGTTCGCCTCGCGGTGCCAGACGCCAGGCTGACAGTGGTCGGCGAAGCGCCGGAGGCACTGCGCGAGCGCCTGGCCGGCCGCCCCGGGGTTCGACTGGTGGGGTACGTGGACGACCTGTCCCCGTGGTTTGCTGCGAGCCGCGCCCTCGTGGTGCCGATTCGTTCCGGAAGCGGAATGCGCGTGAAGATCCTGGACGGACTCGCCCGCGCCATACCGATCGTGACGACCCGGATCGGCGGGGAAGGCATCAACGCCCGCGACGGTGAGGAGTGGTTGGTGGCAGACAGTGCGGCGGACTTCGCCGAACGCGTCGTCCGCGTTCTGCGCGACGATCGGCTGGCAGAACGACTGCGTGCGGCCGGGCGCGCGTTTGTCCAACGACATCATGACGTTCCGGTCGTTCGCGCACGGTTGCTGGAGGCGTTGCGTTCGGACGGACCGGCAAAGGTCGGGAACGATTCAGATGCGTTAGGCTGACTTTTCTCCCCTGCCAAGACACCTAGCAGACGTTCACGCTCGCGAGCCATCCGCCGCGCAGTCTTACTCGATCCGCCAGCGGGATCAGTGGTTCCGCAATTCGCTTCGCCTGTCGCCCGCGTCCGCAGCCATTCATGGCCATCGGGCACTCAACTTGCGTAGCTGAGGTTGGGGAATGCTTGTGCGCAGCCTGCCGTGGCTGTGGAGGTGAGTGCTGCAGACCGCGTTGGCGCAAGACGATCGAAACAGCCTTCTGGGCTTCAAGGCGCGCGT
>JBEBGB010001180.1:0-1335 GCA_040081675.1 Vicinamibacterales bacterium | reverse complement strand
ACTATAAGGACTTCCCCATTTCTGCAACGGCAATTGGGATGACGATAGAAGGTCGGACTGCGTCACTATAACCGGCCTGTTTGTGAGCACTGAGTGCTCTGGCCCCGATGAAAGCCGCATGCCCGGACCTCGCTCGTTAGTCGGCATTATTGCTGCCGTCCAGTTTGATCAGGTTCTCCGGGCACCGGTTTGACCGTTTCGTCATCGACAGATGCAGCCTCAGTTGATGGGTGTGTTCATGCCGAGCGCAGTGTTTCGTTCTTGGCGAGCAGCGCCCAGGCGATGCGTGCGTTCTTGTTGGCGATCGCCACCAGAGTTCTGTAGTAACCGCGACGCGGCTGCAGTTCGAGGATCCAGCGCGACATGCGGTCTTGGTGCATGCCGGCGCTGTTGAGCACCGAGCGAGCGCCCTGCACGAGCAGGTTGCGCAGGTACGCATCGCCGCGCTTGCTGATGTGCCCGAGGCGGGCTTTGCCGCCGGTGGAGTATTGCCCCGGCACCAAGCCGATCCAGGCGGCGAACTGGCGGCCGTTCTTGAATTCGCGTGCGTTGCCCACGGTGGCGACGATGGCCAGGGCCGTGGTGGGCCCGATGCCGCGGATCTTCATCAGTCGCTGCGCGGGCTCGCACAACTTGGCCTGAGCTTCGATCTCGCGGTCGTAACCACTGATCCGGTCATCGAGCAAGCGCAGCTGCTCGAGCAGATCGCCGATCGCGCGGCGCGCGAGCCCGGGCAGACTCTCGGCCGCAGCCGCCGCCTGGCGGCGCACGGTCACCGAGCGCAGCGGCAGCACCACGCCGAACTCCGTCATCAGCCCCCGCAGCCGGTTGACGGTCGCCGTCCTCTCCACCACGAATCCCTGACGTACCCGATGCATCGTCAGCAGCGCCTGTTGCTCGATCGACTTCACCGGCACAAAGCGCATGTTCGGCCGTGTCACCGCCTCGCAGATCGCCTCGGCATCGTTGCCGTCGTTCTTGCCGCTCTTCCTGTATGGCACTACGAACTTGGGCGCCATCAGCCGCACCGTGTGCCCGTACTCCTGGAACCGCCGGCCCCACTCGTGCGCACCGGAGCACGCCTCCATGCCGATCAGACACGGAGATAAGCGCGCCACCACCTCCACCAGCTGATCGCGGCGCACCGTGCGCCGAAGCACCACCCGCCCGGCCCCTTCCACCCCGTGCAGCGAGAACACGCTCTTTGCCAGATCGATTCCCACAGTAGTAATCTTCTCCATGACTTCCCCTCCGGTTATCAGATTGAAACTCGACATCTCAATCTTGGCACTCCGATGCCGTCACCGGCACGGGGAAGTCCCTTTCATTCGTTAG
>JBEBGB010000347.1:0-5507 GCA_040081675.1 Vicinamibacterales bacterium | reverse complement strand
CTGGTCGGCTACGAGCGAACGACACGGGCGCGACAGGTCCTTGCCGCTCATCCCACTCCGCGCGGTTTCTACCGCGACGGCACGTATTCGGGGTGGGGCCGCAGCATTCACGGACGGGTACAGGCCACAGTGGTCGTCCGGCGCGGCCGAGTCGTGACGGCACAGATCTCGACCTGTCGCATGCGCTATCCCTGCTCGATGATCGCCCACCTCCCGGCGCAGGTGGTCGAGCGGCAGAGTGCCGGCGTCGATGCCGTGACCGGCGCGACGCAGAGCGCCGAAGCCTTCGCCGAGGCCATCGACCGCGCGCTCGCACAGGCCTTGAGAAAACCATGATTTCCATCACCTCGCCTTCGAGGCGTGAACCCCTGACGTGACGAGGCGTCCCCATGGCTACGCCGTGTGGTACCACCGCAGCCGACGCTTTCTGCGGACCCCGAAGGGCCTGCTGCTGGCGGTGCTCTGTGTGTTGCTCCTCATAGCCGGTGGCGCGGAGGGCGCGACGCGAGTGGGTCCTGGCCTGATTGCGGCGGTGGCGACGGCCGTGATGCTCGATCTGCCGATCCGACGGTGGCGTCAGCGACGGTGGCTCTTTCCAGACGGCGGACTGTTGACCGCGCTCCTCGTGGCGGCCGTCATCAGCCCGCGCGAACCGTGGTACGTCACTGCTGCAGCCACGGCGGTGGCGATCGTCGGCAAGCATCTGGTCCGCACTCGGTTTGCCAACGTGTTCAACCCGGCGGCGCTCGGACTCGTGGCCGTCTATTACCTGTTCGACAGCGCGCAGAGTTGGTGGGGAGCGCTGCTCGCGATCGTTCCAGGTGCCGCCTGGGCGCTACTCCTCGGCGCGGGCATATGGGTTGCGGCTCGGGTGAACCGTCTCCCACTCGTGGTGGCCTTTTTCGCAACCTACTTCACCTCGTTCGCCGCCGCGACGTTTCTGGTCGACGAGCGTGACGTCGCCGAAGTGTTCGTTGCGCCAGACCTGCTCGCCACGATGTTCTTTGCGGGCTTCATGCTGACCGATCCGCCGACGTCGCCGACACGGCCGCGCGCTCAAATCGTCAACGGCAGCATCGTGGCTGCGGCGAGCGTCGCGATCTTCTTCCGGACAGGCGCAGCCCACTATCTGCTGAGCGGTCTCTTGTGTGGGAACGCGGTCGAGGGCGCGAGGCGAGCGGTGGCCGCGAGACGTCGGCTTCGAGAATCATGAACGCTTGCCAACTCCCTCGCGAGGTGGTATCACCGCGACGGCAATTGAGGGTGGCCGCCAGGAGTTCCTATGCACGCCAGATTCTGGTTGATCGCTTCGCTCGCAGGCGCGGTGGCGGTTCTCGGAGCCAGCGCCGGTCCTTCCCTTCGTGCGCAGGCGAAGCCTGCCGATGCCGCCGTCACAGGCGTCGTGTCGTCGGCCGAGGAAGGCCTGATGGAGGGCGTGATGGTGTCCGTCAAGCGGACGGGCTCGACACAGACGACGACGGTCGTCAGCGATAGACAAGGACGGTACGCGTTCCCGCGTACGCGACTCGAAGCAGGAACCTATGCGGTTGGCATTCGAGCCATCGGCTACGACCTGGCAAGCGCTGCGTCGGTCTCTGTGCCCGCCGCCGGAACGACGACGGCGGATGTGAAGCTGCAGAAGACGAGCGATCTGGTCGCGCAACTGACAAATGCAGAATGGCTCGATAGCTTTCCTGGCACCGAGGACCAGAAAGCCGGAGTTCGCGGGTGCGCGCACTGCCACATGCTCACGCTCCTGACGCGCACGAAACACGACGCCGTCGAGTTCACCAAGGTTGTCGAACGAATGGCGGGATATCCGCCGCTCGCTTTCCCGCTGATGCTTCAGCGGACGCCTGCTCCGCGCATCGGCGCAGGCGCGACAAGCCCTGAACGACAGCAGCAGGCGTGGCGGCGTCAGGCGGAGTATCTGACCACGCTCAATCTCAGCGCCGGGCCGCAGTTGGGTTACAGCTTCAAGACGCTGCCTCGTCCGAAGGACCGCGCGACGCGGGTCATCTACACGGAGTACGACTTGCCAGCGCGCACGCGTCAGCCACACGACGTGATCGTGGATTCCGAAGGGATGGTCTGGTACGCCGCCTTCGGCGAGCAGATTCTCGGCAGACTGGATCCGAAAACCGGAAAGACGACCGAGTGGCCGGTTCCCGTGCTGAAGCCTTCGGCGCCGAAGGGCATCCTCGGGATGCGGTTCGACGAAGACGAAAACCCGTGGCTGGCGCTCCAGTTCCAGGGCGGTATCGCCAGGTTCGACAGGAAGACGCAAAAGTTTCAGACCTGGAGCCTGCCGCCAGCGCTGAACGGCGACCACGTGCAAATCAACCAGGTGAGCCCCGGCAGCCACAAGGTTGACGGCAAGGTGTGGCTGCAGGACGCCGGCACCTACACGGTTCTCAGGCTGGACGTCGCGTCCGGATCGTTCGATGTCTTCGAGCCGTACAAGATTCCGCGTCCAAATGTTTACGACGTGGTCCCCGACAAGCAGAACAACGGTTACGTCCTCCCGCTCGGCAGCGAGGAGATCGGGCGGATCGACGCAAAGACAGGCGCCATCACGATGTTCAAGACGCCGACGCCAGGATCGGGTCCGAGGCGCGGGATGATGGACGCCCAGGAACGTCTGTGGTTCGGCGAGAACCGGGCCGATCGGATCGGCATGTTCGATACCAAGACCCAGCGGTTCCAGGAATGGCCCGCACCGACGCCGGGCGCCTGGCCCTACGACGTAACGGCAGACAAGAACGGCGAGGCGTGGTCGGGCGGCGAGTACAACGACCGCATCCTCCGACTGGATCCTCGGACCAATCAGATCATCGAGTATCTGCTTCCGCGGCACACGAACGTCCGTCGCGTGTGGGTCGACAACCGGACGACACCGGTAACCTTCTGGGTCGGCAACAATCACGGCGCGTCCATCGTGAAGCTGGAGCCGCTCGACGCGCCAGCGCGTCCGGAGACTCGCTAGCGGGCCCCCTCGCAAGTTTCGGGTTTCCGAGCGTTGTCGAACGCCCGCAGAATAAGGACATGCACAAGACCGCCATCGTGATCGCCGCGCTGCTGCTCGGTGCCGCAGCGTGCGGCGACAGGGACGAACGCCCCGTCTCGGGCCAGACGCCGGGCCCGACACCGTCGGTGCTCCGCACCGCGATCGGCGACCTGCCCGACCCTGACGTGGACGCCGTCCTGGCTCACACCAAGACACTATCGTCCGACGAGTTCCAGGGTCGCGGCCCTGGAACAAAGGGCGAAGAACTCACGGTCGCCTACCTGGTCGATCAGTTCAAGAAGCTGGGACTCAAACCAGGGAACACCGACGGAACGTACATCCAGAAGGTGCCGCTGGTTGGAATCACACCAACACCGGCCCCTCTCGTCTTCCGCAAAGACAAGGAAGAGCAACTTCTGGCGTGGAAGGACGACGTCGTCGCCTGGACGAAGCACGTCGCCGACAGCGCGTCCCTCGATAACTCGGAGGTCGTCTTCGTCGGGTACGGGGTGGTTGCACCCGAGTACAACTGGGACGACTACAAAGGCCTGGACGTCACCGGCAAGACACTGCTCATGCTCGTGAACGATCCACCGGTTCCCGACCCTTCAAACGAATCGGAACTGGACCCGAAGACCTTTGGTGGCCGCGCCATGACCTACTACGGTCGGTGGACGTACAAATACGAGATCGCGAAAGCCAAGGGTGCAGCCGGGGCCATCCTCATTCACGAGACCGAACCGGCCGGCTACCCGTTCAGCGTGGTGCAGTCGAAGGTGGGCGAGCAGTTCGACCTGGTGACGCCGGACAAGAACATGTCGCGCGCAGCGGTCGAGGGATGGATCACGCTCGACAAGGCCGTCGACCTGCTCAGACTGGCGGGGCAGGACTTTGGGACGCTCAAAACGGAAGCCGCCTCGCGCGACTTCAATCCGGTGCCACTCGGCGTGCGGGCGTCGATGACGATCAAGAACACGCGACGCACCATCGACTCCAAGAACGTCGTCGCACGCTTCGACGGGAGGGATCCGCAACTCAAGAGCGAGTACGTCTTGTACAGCGCGCATTGGGATCACCTTGGCGTCGGTCCTGCCGTGAACGGAGACACCATCTACAACGGGGCGGTCGACAATGCGGTGGGTGTCGCCGGCCTTCTCGAGATCGCGCGGGCGTTTACGAAGCTGGCGACGCCGCCGAAGCGGTCGATCGTGTTCCTCGCCGTGACCGCCGAAGAGCAGGGGCTGCTCGGGTCGCAGCACTACTCTGTCACGCCGATCTATCCGCTGGCGGCGACGGCTGCGAACATCAACATGGACGGCATCAACGTCCATGGCCGGACGAGCGACATCACGCTCATCGGTCTCGGCGCGTCCGATCTGGATGAATACGTTCGCGACGCCGCGGGCGAGCAGGGACGCGTCATTCGACCGGATCCTGAGCCGGAAAAGGGCTTCTATTACCGTTCTGATCACTTCAACTTCGCCGTGCAGGGGGTGCCGGCGCTCGACCCGGAAAAAGGCATCGACTATGTCGGCAAGCCGAAGGCATTCGGTGAGGGCGTCCGCCGCGATTACAACGAACGCGACTACCACCAGCCAAGCGACATCGTCCGGCCCGATTGGGACCTGAGTGGCGCCCGGGAAGACCTGAAGGTGTTCTTCGCTGTTGGCTATCGGGTCGCCGAAGCCGACGCGTTCCCGCAGTGGAAGGCCGGGAACGAGTTCAAAGCCAAGCGAGATGCGATGTTGAAGAGTCGCAAGTGACGTTGCGTCGTAACAGTCAGACGCTCCGAATGGCTTTCACCTGCTTCGACCAGGCGAGATACGCCAAGCCTCCGCCGTAGTATGCGATCACGACGGCGACATAGAGGGGCGTTTGGCCCGGGAGGCGGTTGCTCGGGAAGTACGGCGTGAGATACGCGAAGAGTCGGATGGCGCCAGTGAGCGCGAGCGCGACGGTCGCGAGTCTGGGTCCGCTGGAATTTCGATCGTACAGCGCACGACCCGCGGCGACGCTCAGCGCGGTTGCGGCAAGACGCATCAGCAACACGAACGCCACCGGCAGGCCCCGCACCGCGATCGCGTTGAACGCGCCAAAGGCAGCGATCGCAAACTCGAGCGGCTCCCAGATAATCAGTACGCGAGACAGCACGAGGAGCCATCCTCTGGCTGTTCGCTCTTTCGAACTCTCCATTTCAGAATGCGGGAATCAGGATACCGCCAGATCGACAACTCAGATCGCGGTCAGGGTGGTCTGTTAGCATGCCCACTAGCTTGCGACTGTATCTCGCGCACCACGGCGACGCGGTTGGGCCCGGCGTCGATATCAGACGGCCGTTGTCAGACGCAGGTCGTGCGGATACAGAGCGCGTGGCCGCTGCGGCGGCGGCCCGTGGCGCGAAGCCGATCGTGATCTGGCACAGCGGGAAGTTGCGAGCCAGGCAGACCGCCGAGATCTTCTGGCGCGCGTGCAACCCGCTCGCGGAGTTCAGTGCCACGCG
>JBEBGB010000346.1:0-5511 GCA_040081675.1 Vicinamibacterales bacterium | reverse complement strand
CCTCCCGCAATCGCTCCAATCACATAGAAGGGTTCTGCACCAGACGTGACGGCGCCAGGCAGGGGCGTGTCTGCTGGTTCCAGCGACAGATCTTCCTCGCACGCAAAGAAACGCAGGAACGGCCTCCGCTTCCGCGTCACGTGATCACGAATGGTGCCGCAAAGCACCGGATAGCGCGCTTCGAGCGCGTCAAGGACGGAGCCGACCGTAGCCGGCTCCGCGACGTCCACCACGACCTCGGCGTCGACCGACGCCAGAGTACGCAGGTGCGCCGGCAGCACGACGCGAATACTCACGCGGATACTCACGTAGTCTGGCTCTCAATCCGCCAGCGTCTGCACTTCTACCGAGAGCACAGGTGGCAAATCGCGCGCGATGGCTGTCCAGTTGTCGCCGCCGTCTGGCGAGGCGTACACCTGGCCACCCGTCGTACCGAAGTAGATGCCGCCCGACTCCAGCGAATCGACTGCCATGGCATCGCGCAGAACGTTTACGTAGCAGTCGCGTTGTGGAAGACCGTTTGTCAATGCTTCCCACTCGTTGCCGCCGGTCCGACTGCGGTACACGCGCAGCTTGCCGTCAGGCGGGTAGTGCTCGGAGTCGCTCTTGATCGGCACGACGTAGATGGTGTCGGGCTCGTGCGGGTGAATGTCGAGCGGGAAACCAAAATCGCTCGGCAGGTTCCCACTCACCTCGGTCCAATGGTCGCCGGCGTCGTCGCTGCGCATGACGTCCCAGTGTTTTTGCATGAAGAGGACGTTCGGTCGCGCCCGGTGTTGCGCGACATGGTGCACGCAGTGACCGACATCGGCAGTGGGGTCAGGAATGTGATTCGAGCGGAGGCCCTGGTTGATCGGTATCCAGCTCTCGCCACCGTCGTCGGTGCGAAACGCGCCGGCGGCGGAGATCGCGATGAACATGCGCTTGGCGTCCTTCGGGTCCAGGATGATCGTGTGAAGGCAGAGTCCGCCCGCGCCTGGCGCCCACCGCGAGCCTGAACCGTGAGCGCGAAGCCCAGGCATCTCGTGCCAGCTCTTGCCACCGTCGGTCGTACGAAACATCGCGGCATCCTCGACACCGGCGTACGCCAGATCAGGATCGGTCAGCGACGGCTCGATGTGCCAGACGCGCTTGAATTCCCATGGATGGGGAGTGCCGTCGTACCACTGGTGCGTGCCGGGCACGCCGTCGTAGGCGAACTTGTTATCCACGGGTTCCCAGGTCTTTCCGCCGTCATTCGATCGCTGAATGAGCTGACCGAACCAGCCGCTGCCCTGCGACGCATAGATGCGACTCGGGTCGACCGGCGAGCCCTTGAGGTGATAGAGCTCCCACCCCCCGAAGAAGGGGCCCGAGATGTTCCAGTCCTTGCGCGCGCCATCGGCGGTGATGATGAAGGCGCCCTTGCGTGTTCCAACGAGCACTCGTACTGAACTCACGGCGTATCCTTTCTAGGGCCTGTTCGAAGCGAACGGGCCGCATGGTAGTCCGTCCTGAGGTTGTCGATCCAGCCATCCTCGGATCGACATCGCGGTCACAGCCGAGCTGAACTCGAGCGTCGCGCAACGCGAACGGTACAATCGCCCTCATCATGAACCCAGCCGCAGCCACCGAGGCGGGCACCGCACAATCGGCAGAGGCGCCCCATCAGGAACTTACGGCGTTTGCGGTGCTGGCGGCCATCAGCTTCGCTCACTTCCTGAACGACATCGTTCAATCGCTACTGCCCGCAATCTACCCGCTGCTCAAGACCTCCTTCGACTTGAGTTTTGGTCAGATTGGGCTCATGACGCTGGCGCTCATGCTCACGGCTTCGGTGCTCCAACCGGTGGTCGGCTTCATCACTGATACCAGACCCACGCCGCACGCGCTCATGGTTGGCATGGCCTTCTCGCTCCTGGGTCTGCTGCTCGTCGCAATAGCAGGTAGTTACTGGATGCTCCTCGTCGCAGCGGCGTGCGTGGGAATCGGCTCGGCGGTCTTCCATCCCGAGTCGTCGCGCATTGCTCGAATGGCATCGGGCGGACGGCACGGGCTGGCGCAGTCGCTCTTTCAGGTCGGCGGCAATGCCGGTTCATCGGTAGGCCCGCTCGTTGCGGCGTTTCTCGTGGCACCGTTCGGACAACGGGCGCTCGCGTGGTGCGCCCTCATCCCGCTGGCCGGCATGGCGACGGCCGTGCGCGTGGGACGCTGGTTCCGGCAGCGCCAGGCGCATCCCTCGTTTGCAAAGGGCCATCGTGGCGCTCAGCAAGTCTCGGCCTTGTCTCGAGCCCGGGTCGGCTGGACACTCGCAGTGCTCGCTGCACTCATCTTCAGCAAGTACTTCTACCTGGCGAGCCTCACGAGCTACTACACGTTCTACTTGATCACGAAGTTTGACGTAACCGTTCGAGCCGCCCAGGTGCACCTGTTCATCTTCCTGGCGGCCGTTGCGGTCGGCACCATTCTCGGCGGACCCATCGGCGACCGCTTTGGCCGGAAGCATGTGATCTGGGGCTCGATTCTCGGTGTGCTGCCCTTCACGCTGGCGCTGCCCTATGCGAACCTGTTCTGGACGACGACGCTGACAATTGTGATCGGTCTGACGCTGGCATCAGCGTTCTCCGCGATCGTCGTGTATGCGCAGGAACTGGTACCCGGCCGTGTCGGACTCATCTCGGGGGTGTTCTTCGGGTTCGCCTTCGGCATGGGCGGCCTCGGCGCCGCAGCACTCGGTCAATTGGCAGACGCAATCGGCATCGAAGCGGTGTACCGAGTGTGTGCCTTCTTGCCAGCCATAGGACTGCTGACAGTGTTTCTGCCCGACGTGGATTCAGCCGACACGCGTCGTCGATCCGTAAGAACCAAGTAACAGCATCGTGTTCGAGCTGCTCTGGGGTCGCCGGGGGCACTAGCGCTCAATCAACGACTCGATATCGTCGTGCTGGCCGCCCGGCGATTCGGCCGCCTTGAGCGAGGCCGCAACATCTGCGAGGCGGACCTGCAAGTTGCCCTGATTCGTCGCATAGAGCAACCCCGTTGCGTAGGTCATCACGCCTTCACGCACGAGCCGTTCAATCTCACCGTCGAACGAACGCATGCCATCGAGTTCGCCGTCGTTGATGGCATCGAGCAGCGACTTGCCGTCCTTCTCGCCCTGTTCGATGTACTCGCGTGTTCTCAGCGTGGACTTGAGGATCTCCAGCACGGCCACGCGTCCGCCGCTCGTCTGTGGAATCAACCGCTGCGCGATGAAGTAGCGGAACGCGCTGGCCAGTCGCGTGCGAATGACCTGCTGGTCTCCCTGCGGGAACGACCCAATGATCCGTTCGACGGTCTTGGTCGCATCGATCGTGTGCAGCGTCGACAACACCAGGTGGCCGGTCTCGGCAGCGGTGATGGCGATCTCGACTGTCTCCCGGTCGCGCATTTCGCCGACCAGAATGACCTTCGGCGCCTGGCGGAGCGCTGCCCGAAGTGCAAGGGCAAAGCTGGGCGTGTCCGCGTGCAGCTGGCGCTGATGAATGGTCGCCTTCTTGTGCGGGTGCATGAACTCGATCGGGTCTTCGATCGTGAGAATGTGTTCGGCACGCGTCTCGTTGATGCGGTCGATGATTGCGGCAAGCGTGGACGACTTTCCGGATCCGGTCGGACCCGTCACGAGCACGATCCCGTTCTTCAGGGACGCCACCTCCGCGAGGCTTTCCGGCAGCTTCAAATCAGCGAAGGTCGGGATTCTCGATGCGATGACGCGCATGACAATGGCGTAGGTTCCGCGCTGGCGGAAAACATTGACGCGAAACCGCGTCCGCGAGGCGACAGAGTAGGAAAAGTCCGTGGCGCCTTCGCTCTCGAGCGTTGTGAGGACGTGAGAGGCCCCGGCGATCAGGTCGCGCGCGATGCGTGCGGTCTGGCTTGGCGAGAGCATGGTGATACCGTCGACGGCCACCGGCATCAGCTCACCGTGTCGTTCCACTTGCGGCGGACGGCCCGGAGAGAACACGAGGTCGCTGATCCCCGAACCAGAGTCGAGCAACGCTTCGACCAGCGCGTGAGTACTGACGCCGCCCTCGGCTGCGGTCGGGAACAACCGGGACTCGAGTGCGGTGTCGCGAACTGACGCTGCTGGGCCGAGATCCATGACTCCACTATCGGCTGGTGCGCCATATTCGCTTACGCGTTCGCCAGTCCGCGATATCCCGTGCAGGAACGTTGAGATTGAAGATGGAAGATTGAAGATGGAAGATTGGTGAATGCGTCTTCAACATCTCGGAGTCGTCGCAGCGGTCGTCATCATCGCCGCGGCGGCGTCCCCCGCGGCGCAACCACGGACGGCGTCAAGGCGGGTACCTACGTTCCACGTCGACGCTACCTGGCCCAAGCCGCTGCCAAACCACTGGATTCTCGGAGCCGTGGCCGGGGTGGCGGTGGACCGTCGGGATCACGTGTGGATTACGCATCGCCCCTCCACGCTGCAGCCTAACGAAACCCGATCCATCTGGAAGGCGGCGCCGCCGGTCCTCGAGTTCGACGCCGACGGCACGCTGCTCTCATCCTGGGGTGGTCCCGGGAGCGGCTACGAGTGGCCGCAGCTCGAGCACGGCATTTACGTCGACGACCAGGACAACGTGTGGCTGGGAGCCGGCGGCGACAAGGACGCGCACATTCTGAAGTTCACACGCCAAGGCCGCTTCCTGATGCAGATCGGGCATCAGGGCAAAGGGTCTGGCAGCAATGACACGGAGAACCTTGGCGCACCGGCCAACTTCACGATCGACGCGGCGGCGAACGAAATCTATGTGGCCGACGGCTACGTCAACCACCGGGTGATTGTGTTCGACACACAGACCGGCGCCTACAAACGCCACTGGGGCGCCTACGGCAACCGCCCAGACGATGGGTGGTTCACGCGGGCTGGAGAAAAACTGCCGGGTCCGTTCTCTGGTACGGTGCAGAACGAGAACAGACCAAGCCAGTACGATCCCAACGGTCCGCCCGCACCACAGTTCCGCATCGTCCACGCGGTGAGGATTTCACGTGATGGACTGGTCTACGTCTGCGACCGCACGAATGATCGGCTGCAAGTCTTCAGGAAGGACGGGACGTTCATTCGGGAAGTAGTCATCGCCAAAGACACGTTCGGCAGCGGCTCGGTGTGGGATCTTGGCTTCTCGACCGACGCGCAGCAGCAGTTTCTGTTCATCAACGACGGCACCAACCAATTCATCTACGTGCTCGATCGTCAGTCACTCGAAGTGGTCAGCACTTTTGGCGGCCACGGGCACATGGCGGGACAGTTCTACGGAGCGCATGTGCTCGCGGTCAACTCGAAGGGCGACCTGTTCATCGGCGAGACCTACGAAGGCAAGCGCCTGCAGAAGTTCGCGTACTCAGGTCTGGGCGCTCCGTCGGTCGCGCCGTAGTTAAGGGCGGAGGGGCGGGCAAGCCAGGCGGGGCAGGCAGGTTGGGCAGGTCGGGAAGATCTGGCACCAGCGTGAAGAAGAAAGATGCGTGAAGCGCAGTGTGACCGGA
>JBEBGB010001179.1:0-1342 GCA_040081675.1 Vicinamibacterales bacterium | reverse complement strand
CGGCGTACAGCGATGCCAGCTCTTGATTGATCGCCGAAAGCCGCTGCCGATCGGCCTCGCCCAGCCGGGCGCCCGACCTGACGAATGAGTCCCACAGCAGCGTGACGAGACGAGCCTGATCGGCACGGAGCGCTGCATTCGGCAGGCTGCGATACACGGCGTCGATCCGTTCGAACAACCCCGGAGCAAAGATGATCGCGTCGGAGGCAGCCGCCAGCTTCGGCTGCCACTGCGCGTCGAGGGCTCGATATTCTGGCGTGCTCATGTTGAGCCGCATGACGGCGAACATCCGGAGTACACGGCTCTTCGTCAGGCCTGCGCGCTCGATCGCGACAATTGTGTTGGCGAAGTCGGGAGGGGACGGGTTCGTGGCAATCGCTCCGATGGTTTCGCTTTGTTCCGCGAGGACCGCCGTCAACGCCGGTGAAAAATCAGACGGACTCACGCGGTCCCACGGCGGCACACCGCCGTACGGGCCCGACCATGGGCTCAACAGGTTGGTGGGGTTCATGACCGCCCACTGTAGCCGAGTGCCGATGACGCTGCATGGACGCCTGCACGGAAAGCGCGCGCTACATCGATCGAGAAGCGCTTTAGCGGGAAGGCTACAATCGCCGGATGCCTGTGTCCCTGACCCCGCGAGAACGCGTCTCACTCAAAGGACGCGCCCATGCGCTCGAGCCTCTCGTGCACGTCGGCCAAGCCGGACTGACCGACGCTGTGGTTCGCGAGACGGAGCGTGCCCTCGCCGCTCATGAACTGATCAAGGTGAAGATCGGAGCACCCGACCGCGTGGAGCGCGCTCAGCTTGGCAAAGCGTTATGCGAACGGACCGATGCCGCACTCGTGCAGAGCGTTGGCAAGGTGTTCGTGCTCTGGCGTCCACGAGACGAGGTCGCGGACGAGTGAACACAGATGACCTGACGCATGCCGGCGGCATCGTCTATCGAAGGCGCGGCGAGAACCTCGAGATGTTGATCGTTCGCGCCCGTCCCTCTCCGCACGACTGGGTGTTGCCGAAGGGACACATCGAACCTGGTGAGACGCCGGAAGCGTGCGCGCGACGGGAGGTTCGAGAGGAGGCGGGCGTCGACGGCGAACCAGAGGTTCTGATCGGCGTCGATCGCTACAACGGGCCGCGCGGCGCGATCGCCGTCGCGTTCTACTTGCTACGGTACGTGGCTGACGTCACGCCAGACGAGACGCGAGAGACCCGCTGGGTGACCTTCGATGAAGCGTTGGATCTGATTCTGTTCGACAGCCTGCGCGTCTTGATTCGCGACGCACAGGCGCGTCTCACGTCCGCCGGACGTACCTGTGCTACCTCGCGGCGGACGTGAGA
>JBEBGB010000345.1:0-5530 GCA_040081675.1 Vicinamibacterales bacterium | reverse complement strand
TGCAGAGTGACGAAAAGCTCTACCACCGAGGACACAGAGCGGAACCGAGAACACCGAGAACGCAAACCACAGATGCGCGGTGTTTTCCGTTCGTCTCGGTGACCTCTCGTGGTCGTGCGCTAATTCTGAAACGCGCTCTATCAAATCGCCAGGCGTTGCGTCAGCGCGTCGGACAACTCCCGGGCAGCGGTCGCCAGCCCTCCACGTCGATCACGATGCGATCGACACCGCCGCCCACGCCAACGCTGAAGCCCGCGCCACCGCCACCCGCGACAGGCCGTCCACCTGATACCCGCGCGCCGCCAATCGACACACCGTCGCCAAGCGACTGGCCCTTCTTGATGAGACCCGTGAGCTCGACGCGCGATCCTTCGTGTGCCTTGATTTCAGCAAGGAGCGCCTTCTTGCCTGAGAGTCGAAGGTGTGTGCCTTCGGGAACCACGGCACCACTTGGCGTGTCTTCCGAGGCCCGCACCGCCGTGAAGACGTAGCCCTTCGCACAGCCCGGCACGTAGATGCGCACCGAATCCTTCGGCACGGGCTTCTGTTCCTGTGCGAGAACGGCGCCGGCTGCGTTGACACCGAGGGCGGCGGCGATGAAGAGCACAGACAGTGAAAATCGCGTCATGACTGTTGACCCCGAACACGATGGCAACGAGCTGGCGTTCTCATTATGACCGCGAGCGGTTCGCGATCACAGTTCTCACCGGCCACATTCGGTCCTGTAACGCGGGTGCCATTCCGGAACATGGACGACCCCTCTCAACTATGGGCATGGGCACGCGTCCTGGTGCAGTGACGCGCACCCACCCGTTGGCAGCGTCGTTGCCCCATGGGGGGCATGCTCCGATTCGACAGTCACCGCTTCCGAGGGCGCTCCGCGGCCGGCTTTTCGATGATCGAGTTGATGCTGGTCGTCGGGATTTCAACGGTGCTCGCCGCCATTGCGGTGCCGGTGTCGAGCCAGTACATCAAGTGGGCGCGGGCCGACAGCTCCAATGAGGCCACGATACGGTCCATTGCGGCCGCGCGCGATCGCGCTGTCGCCGAACGGCGCAACATCGAGCTCACGCTCGTCTCGCCGAACATCGTGCGGCTCGAGCGGGAGAACATCGACTCGACCGGCGCGACGACAGGCAAGACCACCATCCTGGAAGTGATGCTCGACAACGGGCAGCAGTTCCTGAAGTTCACAGGGCTTCCCGATACGCCGGATGCCTTCGGTAACAGCAGCGCCATCACCTTCGGCGGCACCGCTCCCTTCATGTTCGCCAGCGACGGCACGCTGATCGATTCGTCGGGCGACGTCGTCAACGGCACCATCCTCATTGGCATGCCCAATCAGAAAGAGACTGCGCGCGCAGTGACGATCTTCGGAGCATCGGGTCTGCTGCGATCCTGGAAATGGAGAGGAAGCTCGTGGGTCCAGTAATTTGTCCACGTTCACGCGCACGTTCGGAGGGCGGCTTCACCCTGCTCGAAGTGGTGGTGGCCATGGGCATCCTCAGCGTCGCCCTGCTGTCACTGGTGGGCGTCTTCGCCACGGGTCTTCGACGCGTTGGCTCCTCGTCCAATCAGTTGATCGCACGCGAGAAGGCACGAGAGGCCATCGAGAGTGTCCACGCTGCGCGCGATACCGGCCGCGTGTCGTGGGATAGCGTTCGGAACGTGGCCGACGGAGGCATCTTCCTTCCGGGCGCACTGCCGCTCACGAAGCCCGGCGCCGACGGCGTTGTTGGTACCGCAGACGATGGTGCCGTGGAGACGGTACGGAAACCCGGCCCGGACGGCATCCTTGGTAACACGGACGACGAGATCGTGACGCTGACGAACTTCAGCCGCGAGGTGATTCTGACGCCGCTGAATTTTCCGAACACGACGACGGTGAACCCGACGCTGCGTCAGGTCACCGTGAACATTCGGTACCTCGTGGACAACACGTGGCGGACCTACACCCTCACGACGTACGTGTCGTCATTTTCGTGAGCACGCCGATGCCCAGACCGAAATCGTCCCTACGTCGGCAGCGCTCGTCGGACGCTGGCTTCACGCTCCTCGAACTGCTCGTGGCCATGGGTCTGATGACCGTCGTCATGGCCATCACGCTCGGTGGGCTCTCGGACGCGACCAAAGCGAACGAAGCCGTGATGAACCTGACGTCCATGAACAATTCGATTCGCATCGGTATGGACATGATGGTGCGCGACCTGCTGCAGGTCGGATCGGGTCTGCCCCCGTCGCATGTCGTGTTGATCCCGTCTGGTGCGAACTCGAGCCTCGTCAAGATTCCAGGGCCTCCCGGCACGGCTTTCACGCTGCCCGCGGGAACGCTCGCGATGGATGCGGTCGTACCGCTGCCGGGCGTTGGGCCCACGATCAACGGTACGCCGACCGACGTGGTCGTCCTGCTCGCGGCCGACAACACGTTTGTCGATCAGTCGCTGACAGCCATCACCTCGACGACCGTCGATATCGCCGCAGGCACCAACATCGCCTCTGGCCCAGACCGCGTGACGGCCGGACAACTGATGATGGTGTCCAAGGGGTCGACCACGACGCTGCTCGAGGTGACCGCCGTGGACACCACGACGCGCAGGTTGACGTTCGCGGCCAGCGACTCGCTGAACCTGAATCAGCCGGCTGCAGCCGCGGGCACGCTTGCCGCGTTGAATGCGGTCGCCCCGGCCAACACCCCCTCGTCCACGCGGATCAGCCGCATCCGGATGATTGGCTACTACCTGGACTCGACGACCGACCCTCAGCACCCGCGACTCGTGCGCCGCGTGAACAACGGCCACCCGACCACGTTCAACAACCTGCTCGGCAACGCCGTGGCCACCGACATCGAGAACCTGCAGTTCACCTACGACCTTGTTGACGGCGCGACCAACCCGGCCGACGTGCGCATGGTGGCCGCGGATCTCGCCGGCACCGGACGCTGCTCGCCGAACCCGTGCACGGGCTCGCAGATTCGGAAGATCAACATCGCGATGACAGGCCGATCGCAGAACGCGGCGAATGCGAAGAACCGGATCTATCGCAACACGCTGTCCTCCGAGGTCAGCTTCCGAGGCATGGCGTTCGTCAACGACTACCAGGCTCCGTAAGCGTCGGTGTTCGCGGCGGGTGACCAGATGGGAAGGCAGAGAACGATGACACGCAGGGCGAGATGGACCAGGGAAACCGGAGTGGCGCTCATCACGGCGCTGCTCGCCGTCGCGCTTGCCAGCGCGTTGATGGCGGGAATGTTCGCGGCCATTCAGGCGGACCAACGCGGCGGCTCGACCGACAGGGACCAGACGCAGGCCTACGCGGCTGCCCACGCGGGTCTCGAACAGCTGACCTCGAGCCTCGCCAACTTGTTCACCACGGACGTGAGTCCGAGCGCGACACAGATCAACGCGATTGCCGCGACGCCTCCGTCCATCCCTGGCTTTGACTTCAAGGCGCCCGGTGGCGCCTCCGGCACGGGTTACACCATCACCTTCAACACGGACGCGCAGGGCAACCCGCAGGCGACGCCCAATGCCGATATCACGGCCGGCGCGTTCATCGGTTTCAAGGGCTTGATCACGCCCTACACCATGACGGTGACCGCGAAGTCGACCGGTGGCGGATCCGAAGTGCGCCTGCGCCGCGGCCTCCAGACCGTGGCGATTCCGGTGTTCCAGTTCGGCATCTTCTCCGAGTCGGACCTGACCATCTTCTCGGGCGGTGGCTTCAACTTCGGGGGTCGTGTTCACACGAACGGCAACTTCTTCGTAGCTGCGCAGACCTCGGGTACCAACAACATCACGTTCGCCGATCGCATTACGGTCGTTGGAGAAGTGGTCCGCAATTTTCTGGCGAACGGCCTGAGTGCGCTGACGTCGTCGCCGAGCTTCACCAACAACGTCCTCGTCCCGACCTCGTCGTCCACCAACCGGAACCTTGCGCAGTCACCGAATGAGGGCAGCATCACCGGCATGCCTGGGTCTTCGGCGAACACGAACTGGATCTCGCTGTCGAAGGGTACCTACAACAGCTACATCACGACGCACGACACAGGCGCCACACGGCTCAATCTTCCGCTTGTATCCCAGGGGGCGACGCCCATCGACTTGATTCGACGCCCCGCTCTCAACTCGAATGAGGACACGGCGAATCCGCTGGTCTTCGCTCAGCGGTACTTCAAGCAGGCGAGCCTGCGTATTCTCCTGTCCGACCGCATTGCAGACTTCACAGGTCTGCCGACCATCACCGCTGGCAATCCGGTGCTCCTGAAC
The DNA here is from genome assembly GCA_040081675.1 of Vicinamibacterales bacterium. Lineage (GTDB taxonomy): Bacteria > Acidobacteriota > Vicinamibacteria > Vicinamibacterales > CAVVIG01 > CAVVIG01. The sequence continues at coordinate 1,265 of JBEBGB010000345.1, read as the reverse complement.
GGAGCCGATGGCGCGGCCGGCAACTGGACGGTCGCACCGCCCGCTGGCTATGGTCCCGTGGACGCGACGCATCCGCCCATTGCGAGATCGATGGGACTGGCCAGCGCCACGACCGGCGCGAACAGCAACTACGTCAGCCCATTCACGCAAGTCCACGTCACGGCCATGCCCGCTGTGTATCTGATGCCCACGCTGATCCTGCGCAACGCCCTGGGCATCGACCAGAACGTGACCTGTAAGGGCAAGACTGGCAATACAGCGGTGCCGGCCCACAACGGATATGCGGCGATCTCGGCGAACCGGTTCATCGGATGCAACGTCGCCCTCCCGGTGCTGGCAGGCGGCGCCACGATTCGAGCCACGATCGACGGCCGTGTGATCACACGCAACGTCGTCGGCGCGGTTGCGGCGGGCGCCAGCGTGAACATCACGGTCGGCGCCGATGAGACTGCTGCGTTCTCGCCTGGCCTGATATGGATGAACAACCCGTCAGCCACGGTTGCCAACACCGCCATGCCCGTGTCGTGCGAAGGCTACACAGAGTCGATTGCCGGTTCGGGCATCCGCTTTCTCAACTGCCGCGGCTTGTCGGCAGCGCCCGCCGCCGGTCAGGCCGTGAGCAGTTCGTATCTGTCCAACCAGGACACGGGCACGATTGGCGGCTACATCAAGATCGAGAAGCAGGACAGCGCTGGCGCCTGGACTGATGTGACGATGGAGATCCTGAACCTTGGAATTGGTGCGCCGAATCTGAAAGGCACCATCTGCGCGGATCCCACGCCGAACGCCGTCATTCGCATTCAGCGGCTGCGCGACAATGCGGGTGGCACCTGCACCTACTCTCAGAGTCAGAACTCGTACGACTGGTGGCCGAACACGCTCTATGACCCGCGCGAAGGCAGCTTCCGCGACAGCGGCGCCGTGGCCGGCATGACGACCTCGCCCATGCTCATGGGTGGTGTCATGCAGTACGTCGCGATCGACGCCGCCAACCTGAAACGCTGGTTCGCAGGCACCATCGGCACGACTGGCACCGTGGCGTTCGACAACAACGGCTACATCGTCTACTTCTCCGACCGGCGAGGGAACCATGACGCCGGCAACGGCGATGTGGAGACGGGCGAGTTCGGGTTCGAGGACTTCATCAACTCGACCACCGCCGCCGGTACGCCGGACGGCGTCCTTCAGGCTGGCGAAGACCTTAACCAGGGCGACCCGCGGTGGGCCGCGAATACGCAGCAGGTGTACGGCCAGACGCCGTGGAA
>JBEBGB010000344.1:0-5538 GCA_040081675.1 Vicinamibacterales bacterium | reverse complement strand
GTTCACGCCGATGACCTCGCGGCGCCCCCCGAGCGCGACCAGCGTCACCTCGAGCGAATCGCCGGGTTCGAATCGAACCGCCGTGCCTGCGGCAACGTCCAGCCGCATCCCGTAGGCCGCCGCACGGTCGAAGCGTAGCGCGCGGTTCACTTCGAAGAAGTGGCAGTGTGAGCCGACCTGAATCGGACGATCACCAGTGTTGGTCACCGCCAGCGTCGCCTGTCGGCGACCGGCGTTGATGTCGATCGCGCCGCTCTCGAGAAGGTACTCGCCAGGAATCATCGTACTCACCGGATCGGCTGATGGACGGTTACCAGTTTGGTGCCGTCAGGGAAGGTGCCTTCGACTTGCACCTCGGGGATCATCGAGGCAACGCCGTCCATCACGGCGTCGATGGTCAGGATGGTCGAGCCTCGACTCATGATCTCGGCCACGGTGCGACCATCGCGAATCATCTCGAGAATCTCCGACGTGATGAGCGCGACGGCCTCTGGGTGATTCAGCTTCAAACCGCGCGCCCGTCGGGCGCGGGCAAGTTCACCAGCCGTGTAAATGAGGAGTTTGTCGACTTCGCGAGGTGTCAGGTGCACAGTCTTGAGTTATGCCTCAGCAGTCCGGTGAAGTAAAGACGCCGTGCTCTGAGCGAACAGAACTGTCGGCGGAGCCGCACATCGTACAATTCGTGCGCCTGGGGGTGAATGGTGTTGCTGCGATTCTGGGGCGTGCGCGGGTCGATTCCCACGCCCGATGCCGCCAATCTCGGTTACGGCGGCAACACGGCGTGCCTCGAGATCCGCGGGCGAGACGGATCGGTCGTTGTCATCGATGGCGGCACAGGAGCGAGGCGCCTCGGCACGGCGCTGGCCGGCGAATTCCGGGGCCAGAAGCTGACCATCCACTACCTGCTCACTCACTTTCACTCCGATCACATTCAGGGTCTGCCCTTCTTCGAGCCTCTGTTCGATCCGTCGACCAAGGTCATTTTCTATGCCGGCTGTGCGGCCGGCTACACGCGCAGCGTACTCGAGCAGGTGATGGCGCCACCGTACTTCAGCGTGCCCTTCGATTTCACGGGGGCGCGAACGGACTTCCTGCAGATCGATACCGCCGCTATCCAATTGGGTGATCTATCGATTCGCGGATTTCCACTCAACCATCCGCAAGGGGCGACGGGCTTCCGTATCGATTCGGGTGACGCGTCAATCGTGCATGCCGGCGACGTGGAACATGGAGATGTGCGACTCGACGGCGTGCTGCGCGAATTCGCGCAGCACGCGAGCCTGCTGATCCACGATGCGCAGTACACCCTTGCAGACTACGAACACCACCGAGGCTGGGGCCACAGCACATGGCGTGACGCGGCCCGCGTGGCCCGCGACGCGCGCGTGAGCCAGCTTCTGCTCTTCCACCACGACCCGAACCACGACGACGCGGTCATCGACCAACTGGTGACCCAGGCGCGTCACGAGTTTCAGAACACCGACGCGGCTCGCGAAGGCTCGGAGTTCACGTGGTGAGCATGCACCGCATGCGGGACTGAGCCAGACGGTTCTCGGCAGCTCTCGAGTTATTTCGTTCCGCTCGACAAGCGATTCGCCTTCAGTTCCACAAGAATGTCGGCGAGCAGTCGCTCTGTATTTGTTGGCGGCGGTGCCAACCTGGCGGCAAACCGATTGAACGGAACGACGATCAAAAAATAGAGAGCCCCAGCTTTGATTAGAAAGCTGAGCACGTTGTTGACGAAGCTGCCGATGCCGACGCTACCGAGACGAATGGCGGAGAAGTCTGGCTGGCCGCCCGCGATGCCAATGATGGGTGTAATGACGTCCTTGACCAGTGAGGTGACGATTTCGCTGACCGACGCACCGATGATGACGCCAACAGCCAGATCGATGACATTCCCGCGCGCGATGAACTGCTTGAATCCGCTCAACATTCCTGTCTCCCCGTGAATTGTCGCGAGCCGAACGCATGCGGCTCCGAAGACTGGCCCGCATCAGGCCACTCTTCGCATAGTGCCACGCTTGTGCGGCAGAAGCCCAGGCACGAAGCGAGGGTGTGGTGTGCAGAAGTCGAGACAGGCTCCAGCTGCGATTCGAAGAGCGCGTCAGAGACGGATGAAGTCCGTGCTGTAACCCATTCGCTGCAGTTGAGCCGCGAGCGTTTCGTCGCCGATGACGAGGTCGGGCGCGGAACCGGCGGGCAACGCGGCCTTCACGCGCTCGAGAAGCGGGGCGTCGGGCATGACATCGTTTGCCAACGGTATGCGCAACGAGCGTTGCAGTTGGTCGGACATGAGAGCTCCGAGCCGGTTGAGGCGCTCGACCGTCAGCATCCTGAGGTTCTGGACGCCCGTCTGCCTGGCGAGCCCCGTGGCCTCGGCGGCGTTGAAGCGCTGCGACGTATCAAGCGCGTAACCTGCGGGTAGCACGGTTCTCAGGTCGGCTAGCGTGCGGTCCACGCCAAGTTGCAGCGCCTGGGTGCCGAGCGACGCTGCTCCGGCGGCCGCCAGGAAGAACCTGCTTGCCCGGTTCGGAATGAAGCCCACTCCGGGAACCGCCGCCCGACGTGCGAGCCAGAACCACATGTTGAAATCGCCGCCGGCGCGTCCGTTGCCCGTCGGGAGCCGGAGGTCGACGTTGTCGCCGCCCGGCAGACCGAAGCCTTCGCCATCGAGATACAACTTGGGGTCGCGTTCCGGACCCCACACGAAGTTGCCGCTGAGCGTGAGGCGTACGAGTACGCGTGGGTTCTGCTCGTTCGTCATCTCTGTGAACATCTGGAGCAATCGATCCGCCAGCCACTTCTGTGCCGCTGGCAGCGGTGTCCAGGTGATCGTGTTCTCGCGAGCCACGACGTCCCCGCCCAGCACAATTGGCTGGTAGCCGATGATGGCGCCCGGATCGACCGCCCAGAACTGGCGATCCGCGGGCTGCAGCGGCCACGGCAGGTTCACTGTCACGGTGCAGATCGGATTTGGCAGCCCGTGCTTGTTGGCGACGCTTCCTTCGAACAGTCGTTCATCGCAGTCGATGCGGATACCCTTCAGGATATCGGCCGGCGCCACAAACGTGTCGTTGGTGAGGGCGGCACCCGAAGGCAGGAAGAGACCCTTGATGTGGATCCCCGGTTCGACACCGCCCGTGTTCTGACACAACTTGTCCAGCGCCTGCTGCACGGTGGATGTGCCCTGCAGGTTTGCGCACTGCGCGGGGTTGTACGACACATTGCTGGCTTTGATCGCCGTGAGCGGCGGGAACAGCTTTCGGCAGTCCTGCACCGCTGTGGCGAACGCACCCGCCGAGAACGAGACGACGGCCAGGGCGATGTAGTGATGCGCGTTGCCATGGCGCAGTTCGAAGATCGGATCGTCAGTCGACGTGCGCGGCCATTCCACCTTGCCGGTCAGCGTGCGCGCGGCAAACGACCAGTAGTCGCCGACGGCGAACGTGCCGGCGTCGAATTCGATCTGCACTCCGTCCTCGAGTTCGGTCGGCGTGGCGGCCGCGAGCGTTCCGATGCCGTCCCATCGACGCACGATCGGGTTGGTGCCGAGGGCGAGACTGAGGTTCCCGGGATTCTTTACGTGAATCGACGTACCGGTGACGGTGTCCACCTCCAGCAGGACGCCGGATAGACCATTCAGCACACGCACGTCGTCTGTGAGCTCGATGTACCTGGCGCTCGAGAAGCCCGTTACCTCGTCGCGCCCGGCATCGTCCACTTCGATGATCGCCGCAGACTGATCGCTGCTCCTCGCCTTGCTGCAGAGGCTGGCGTTGTCGCGCGACCACTTGTAGGTTGTCGTGCCGCCAGAGGCATGCACCTCGACCCGGTACAACTGGTTCTCGAGTCGCCGGTATCCGCCGCTGGTGGGCACCAGGCAGTCGGTGGCCGCTGCCGCACCTTGAACTTCTCGAGCGCGCAACTTCCCGGTGGGAGCGGGGGGCGGTACAAACGCGCCGCACGCGTTGGACGCCACTGGCGCGAGCTTGACCTGCGACACCACGCGGACCCTTGACGCCGTGTCCGCGCCGCCGAGGGCGACTTCGCGTATCTGGGGGAACCCGTCGACCGGCTGCTCGGTGGCCGAGATGTGGCGTTCCCATACGTCGAGATACACCGCGTAGAAACCGGTGGTGGAAGGAAGAGCGGCGCCAGGAAGATCGGGCTGCGAGAGGTACTTCAGCGGCTCCGCGCTGTTCTCGCACAGGATGCCGTCCACATAGATCCGTCCCGGAGCGATGAGCAGGTCCTTGCCTCCCGGATCGACCGAGACCTGGAAGTTGCGGAACGTCGTCGGCTCGTGGAACGGCGCGCCGGTCACGCCGATGACGTCTGACGCGGTGGTGCGTGCACCGTACGCGGCGATATCCGTCTGTTCGTTCAGCTCGGCATCGAGTACCGCACGACCTTGCTGTGCGCGGACTTTGCTGTAGCGATTGCCGGCTCTGAAGGTCGAACGCGTGAAGTCACCAGTCATGTTGTTCTCCGCGATGTGCGTGCGGGTCGCCGCGTGCGCACGGCCAAAGGCTGCACCGGAATCAGTGTCTGCGCGCCGGCGGAACCGCCGGTGGCCGCCGGTGTGACGACACACACACCGGCTTCGAGTCCGAAGCGTAGGTACTCGTCGATCGCGATGCGCAGGTTACGCAGACGCAACGGCGCCTGGACGAAATGCCACGCGCCCATCTCGCCCTCATCGTCCGCGCCTGTGACGATCTCCGTGGCGCACGTCTGGGTGAGCAGCGCGAATGCCGGATCTCCGTAGCGGAGCGATTCGAAATTCGGTCGAACACGTGAGGCGTCGGCGGAGTCCTCGGGCTGGCAGCGATAACGCCTTGGCGCGTCCGAGTCGAGCGGCAGGTAGCTGAAACGCACGCACCCTTCCTGCCGCCGCTGGACGGTGACCTTGTCGAGCAGCACCGAGTTGCTCGCCTGCAGCGTCTCGGCCCCTGTCGACCCGATGACCGTGCACGCGTCAATACGAACGTCTCTGCCCGACACCTCGCCTTGGACGATGCTGTCGGTCATGTGCAGCGTGGTCGCCGATGTGCCTGGCGTCAACGCACCACAGATCGTGCGAGCGAGCGTGATCGTGAGCACCTCGTTGTTACCGCACGTCAAGGTGCTGACGCCGGGCGCCAGGGTGCTGTGCGCAAGTTGCAGCTCGCCGAGATGTCCAGCGAGCACCTTGAACGCACCTTCAAAGAGGACGCCGTTCAGAAGCAGACGCCCCGGTGCCGCGCTCGCGGCCGGTGCCGTACCAACGACTTCGATCGTGCCGCGAAGGTGAGGTCGTACGCCCGTCGGCGCCAATTGGCCCGCGCGCCGGGTCGGATTCCCATTGACCATGGTCGCCGGCCATCCGGCGGCGACGATGAGCAACTGGCTGCCCTCGGGAATCTGAATGCGCTTTGCTGCGGTTGTCAGGTCTTCTGTGTAGGTGCGGCTGTCCATCAGCGCGATCACACCCGTCGTGCCCGCTGGCTGCTTGTTCCACTCCTTCACCGCTTCCCCGAGCGTTGCAACAATCGA
>JBEBGB010000343.1:0-5546 GCA_040081675.1 Vicinamibacterales bacterium | reverse complement strand
ACCGCCGAGTTCAAGAAGGCGTCGGCCATCCTGTCCGGCTTGTGGGACAAGGTGCGTGACAACCCGCACGAATTTCTCGACGAACGAACGGTCGACGCGGAGGGCCTCGATGCTGCGACCCGCGACTTTTTGGCGGGCATGACCGACAGGTACGCGGTTCGGCTTTTCGAGCAGCTCTACATTCCAAAGCCGTGGGCGATCGACTGAGGCGTCTCGACTGCAGAGGTGTCGGTTTCGGACCCTCATTGGGCTAACGGATTGGCGCCTCAGAACTTAGCCGGAGGGTGCCGGTTCTCGGGTCGAACCGGGTCGGGGCCCGCCCCGGTGTCAGACGCCCGCAAACGGCTCTAATTCTGGTATCTTAAGGGGTTCATGCTTTCGCTGAATCTCGCAAGGATCCGAACTCCGGACGAGCGCGTCGAGCGGGAGTTTTCGCCCGAGGCGTTTGATATCGATCCCGATGTGTACCGGGTTGTGGCTCCGGTGTCGCTCGGTTTCGACATTCACAAGGACAAGGACAAGTTTCACCTTGTGGGTCGGGTCGCGACGACGATCGAACTCGGGTGCGGACGGTGTCTCGAACCGTTTCAGATACCAGTGGATGCGCCGTTCGACTTGCGGTACGAACCGCGGGTGGCGGACGCGGGCGGTGGCGAACACGAGCTCCACGGCGGAGATTTCGACACGGCCTTGTACGAGAACGACGAGATTGATCTGAGACAGTTGATGGAAGAGCAGATCTTCCTCACGCTGCCCATGAAGCCGCTCTGCTCGGAGGGGTGCCGAGGGTTGTGTCCCTCATGCGGAACGAACTTGAACAAGGCTGCGTGTGATTGCAAGACACGCTGGGAAGACCCGCGCCTCGCGGCGCTCCAGGCCCTGAAGAAAGAATCCTAAGACGATGCCTAATCCAAAGCGACGACACTCGAAGACGCGAACGGCGAAGCGCCGGACGCACGATGCCCTCACGGCCACTGGCCTGAGTCAATGCCCGCAGTGCCACGAGGCAAAGCCGCCCCATCGCGTCTGCACGAACTGCGGCTACTACCGTGGCCGACAGGCGCGCGCGGTCCCCGAGGACTAGCGAGGCGCTGCTTCGAGCAACGAGCCGGATGGAGACTCGCTAGTCCACCCTGCTACGTTTGCCCCGCTCCGCGGGGCGGTCGTCTTGACCGGAGGGAGCACTTGACTCATTCGCAACGTATTCGGCCGGTCAAGACTCCAGACAGCGTTCGATGATCTGGATCGCCGTTGACGCCATGGGTGGCGACACGGCGCCGGGCCTCGTCGTTGACGGGGCCCTGGCGGCGGCGCGTCATCTCGATCTCGGGGTGGTGCTGGTCGGTCCGGTGTCGCGGATCGAGGCGCAGGTCGAACGCCGCGCGGGAGTGGACCCCTCGAGGGTTCGGCTCGTCGAGGCCGGAGCGGTCATCGACATGGCCGAATCACCGACGACGGCGCTTCGGCGCAAGCCGAACGCGTCCATCAAGGTGGCGGCCGAACTGGTCGCACGTGGGGAAGCCGACGCGCTCTTCAGCGCCGGACATACCGGAGCATCCGTCATGGCGGCTCACGGTGCGTTTGGCATGATTCCCGGCGCAGATCGCCCCGCGCTGGCAGCGACGATCCCCACGCGAACACGGCCGGCCATTCTTCTCGATGTCGGTGCGAGCGTTGAATGTCGGCCCTCGCACCTGCTGCAGTTCGCTGCAATGGGAAGCGTGTATGCGCGCCTCGCGTTCGGCATCGACCGGCCTCGCGTCGGCCTGTTGTCCATTGGCGAAGAAGAGACCAAGGGCAACGACCTGACGCGCGAGGCACATCGGCTGCTCAAGGAGACCTCGTTGAACTTCATCGGCAACATCGAAGCGCGAGACGTCTACAGCGGTGAAGCCGACGTGATCGTCTGTGATGGTTTCACCGGCAACGTGGCGCTGAAAATCAGCGAGGGTATGGTCGAGAACATGTCGGGACTGCTTCGCGAAGAGTTGTCGAGCACTATCACGACGCGCGTGGGGTCGCTCTTGACGCAGCGGGCGATGCGGCACTTCATGCGACGCGTCGACTACTCGGAGTACGGAGGGGCACCCTTGCTCGGGGTGGCGGGCATCACGATTGTCGGGCATGGCCGATCGAGCGCGAAGGCCGTGCGCAATGCTGTCGCCATGGCCTACCGGTTCGCGTCGGGACAGTTCATTCGGCGCATCGAACAGGAAATCGCAGCGGCGACGGTGTCACAACAGTGATTGCATTCCTTTTCCCCGGTCAGGGTTCGCAGAAGGTGGGTATGGGTCAGGCGCTTGCCGACGCGTTTCCCATTTGCCGCGACACATTTGCCGAAGCCGACGCCGCGCTGGGCATGTCTCTCAGCCGTCTCTGTTTCGAAGGTCCTGAAGAGCAGCTGACCCTGACCGAAAACCAGCAACCGGCCATTCTGGCCGTCAGCGTCGCGGCGCATCGACTCGTGGCGTCGACGGGCTTGACCGCATCGTTTGTGGCGGGCCACAGCCTGGGTGAGTATTCGGCCAATGTTGCCGCGGGCACGCTGTCGTTTGCCGATGCCGTTCGCGCGGTCAAGAACCGCGGACGGTACATGCAGGAGGCCGTTCCGGTTGGGACCGGCGCCATGGCCGCCGTCATCGGGTTGGACGCGGCCCTCGTCGCGCAGGCGTGCGCCGAAGCGTCGAATGGCGACGTGGTGACGCCCGCGAATCTGAACGGCGCCGGACAGGTGGTCATCGCTGGTTCGAAGGATGCTGTTGCGCGGGCCGGCGAACGTGCGAAAGCGCTCGGTGCCCGCCGTGTCGTGCCGCTGTCAGTGAGCGCGCCATTTCACTGCGCACTGATGAAGCCGGCGGAAGTGCGTCTGGCACCCGAGCTCCGCGCGCTGTCCGTACACGATCCGAATCCGCCAGTGGTTGCGAATGTGGACGCCACGCCGAAGCGGCTGGCAGCTGATGCGATCGAAGCGCTGGTCGCGCAGGTCTGTTCGCCGGTTCGCTGGGAGGATGTGCTGCGCCGCCTTGCGTCGGAGGGCGTCACCACGTATGTTGAGATTGGTCCGGGCAATGTGCTGAGCGGCATGGTGCGCAGAATCCAGAAGGACGCTGTTGTCGCCAACGTCGGCACGCCGGAGGACCTCCCCTCCATCGAGGCGTTACGTGTTTGAGCTGACCGGAAAAATCGCGCTCGTTACCGGCGCGTCCAGGGGCATCGGTCGTGCGATTGCCTGTACGCTTGCGCGACAAGGCGCCACGGTCGTCGCCGCCGCGCGAGGAGACAATGCCGCGCACACCGTGGAGACGATCATTGCGGCTGGCGGCCGGGCAGAGGCCATCGCGCTCGACGTGACCGACTCGGCGGCCCTCACCGCACTGCCCGCACAGATCGTCGCGAAACACGGTCGACTCGACATTCTGGTCAGCAACGCCGGCATCGCGAGAGACGGTCTCTTGCTTCGGATGAAACGCAACGATTGGGACGAGGTCATTGCGACCAACCTCACCGCCATGTTCACGCTTGCGCAAGCGGCGTTGCGGCCCATGCTGAAGCAGCGTGCCGGTCGCATCATCGCGGTCAGTTCCGTCGTCGGTCAGATGGGGAACGCGGGTCAGACCAACTACGCCGCGTCGAAGGCAGGCGTGATTGGTTTTGCGAAGGCCCTGGCTCGCGAAGTGGCGTCACGCGGCATCACGGTGAATGTCATTGCACCAGGAATGGTGGACACCGACATGACGCGTGCGATCACCGAAACGGCACAGGTGGACTGGGCCGCGCAGATTCCGCTCGGACGTCTCGGCTCTGGGGACGATATCGCCGCTGCGGCCAGCTTCCTTGCATCCGACGAGGCAGCGTATATTACAGGGCACGTGCTGGCTGTGAACGGCGGAATGTACATGTAAGACCGGAGCGTTGTACGGCATGGAGCCGCCTCACAGCATCGCTCGTCGTGGGCGATCTGCCCGGGTCGTGTGTGCCGTTGAGTGTGGGTTTTCGACAGGAGGATTGAATGGCGGTCGCCGATAAGGTCAAGAGCATCATCGTGGAGCAACTCGGAGTGGACGAGGAAGAAGTGACGCCGGATGCGTCGTTTGTCGACGATTTGGGCGCTGACTCGCTCGATACGGTCGAACTCGTCATGGCATTCGAGGAAGAGTTCGGGATCGAGATTCCGGACGAGGATGCCGAGAAGATCACCCGCGTCAAGGAAGCGGTTGAGTACATCGAATCCCACGGCAAGAAGAAGTAGCGCCGAACGCCGCGGCAGCGGTGTGTGAGACGTTCGGTAGAGGAGGATCGTGAACAATCGGCGAGTCGTGGTCACGGGCATTGGCTTGGTGTCGTCCCTGGGGATAGGCACCGATGCCAACTGGCAGAATCTGATAGCAGGCACGCCCGGCATCACGCGAATTTCCAAATTCGACGTGACCGGGTACGCAGCGCAGATCGCTGCTGAAGTTCGCGGATTCGACCCGCTCAGCTGGATTGAGAAGAAAGAGGTCAAGAAGATGGACCTCTTCATCCAGTACGCCATTGCGGCGTCGCAGTTCGCGGTCGACGATTCGAAGTTGCAGGTCACCGACGAGAACGCCGAGGACATCGGCGCGTTCATTGGTTCCGGCATCGGCGGATTCAGTACCATCGAGCGCGAACACATCGCCCTGCTGGAGGGCGGGCCGAGAAGAGTGTCGCCCTTCTTCATTCCCTCGGCGATCATCAACCTTGCGGCTGGCCAGGTCTCGATCCGCTTCGGCGCCAAGGGGCCGAACCTCGCAACCTGCACCGCGTGTACGGCGTCGGCGCACTCGGTCGGTGAATCGTTCGAAATCATCAGGCGCGGTGACGCCACGGCGATGATTGCCGGCGGATCCGAAGCCGCAATCACCCCGATGAGCGTCGGCGGTTTCGCCGCCATGCGCGCGCTGTCCACCAGGAACGACGAGCCGAGCAAAGCCTGTCGGCCCTTCGACAAGGAGCGGGACGGCTTCATCATCGGCGAAGGTTCGGGCGTCGTCGTGCTCGAGGAACTCGAGCATGCGAAGCAGCGTGGCGCGCCGATCTACGCGGAGCTGGTCGGCTACGGACTGTCCGGCGACGCGTACCACATGACTGCGCCGTCCGAGGACGGTGACGGTGGGCGCCGCGCGATGGCCATGGCGATTCGCAAGGCGGGCATCAGACCTGACGAAGTGGACTACATCAACGCGCACGGCACCTCCACGACCCACAACGACAAGCTCGAGTCACTGGCCATCAGGCGCTGCTTTGACGAACACGCCTACAAGCTCGCGGTCTCTTCGACCAAGTCGATGACCGGGCATCTGCTGGGCGGCGCCGGAGGGCTCGAAGCCGGCATCACGGCGCTGGCCGTACACCATCAAATTGCGCCACCGACGATCAATCTGGACAACCCCGACCCCGAGTGCGATCTCGACTACGTGCCGCATGTGAAACGGCCAATGGCGATCCGCTACGCGCTGTCGAACTCGTTCGGGTTCGGCGGTACCAACGCATCGCTGCTCTTCAAGCGGTACGAAGGCGTTTGA
>JBEBGB010000342.1:0-5555 GCA_040081675.1 Vicinamibacterales bacterium | reverse complement strand
GTGCGCGTACTTCACCCGCTCGGTCGGACAGCCGTAGCTGCGTAACTGAGCCTCGATCCAGTCGACAGCCTTGCGGTTCCGCTCCGTGCCTTGTCGGCGGTCGCCGAACTGAGTGAGGCCCTTGATCGTCGCCTTGTAGCGTTCCAGTTCGAGCCGCGACGCCAGAGTGGTCACCGCAGGAACTGGCGTCGGCGAAATGGCAGGCAGTGGGCGCGCCAGCGAAGCCTGTGCGCCTCCATGAACCTGGAGCGCGAAAACCAAGCCTGCCGCGCCGAAGCCCGCGAGGGCGAAGGCTGGGAACGTCGATGTGGCGAGAACCCGGGTCACAACACGCATGCAGCGTCTCCCTTCGAGTCGACATCATCATCCCTCAACTGCCGGACACGGCAACACGCCAACACCCGGGACCCTGCCAGGCGACACACGTGTTGGTGCGCAACGTCGCCGCCCGCGCCTTGCTCTGGTAACCTACCCGGGCCCTTCGCATGCACCGACCCGGTTTCGCGTCTCCACTCGTGGTGTTCGTCACCCTCGCCCTGGTGTCAGGATTTGCAATTCCGGCAGCGATCGCCCAGCCGCGCGGTCCGATCGTAGCGCCGCCCGTTGCACCGGCAACTGTGGCGCGCGACGAGCGTGGGCAAGCCACCATCCGGGCTCAGCGTCTCGACAGTCCCATTCAGCTCGATGGCCGACTGGACGAGGAGGTATATGCGCGGACGCCCCCAATCGACGGCTTCATCCAGCAGGAGCCGAGCGAAGGCGCCCTAGCGTCCGAGAACACCCAGGTATGGGTCTTCTTCGACGACCGGAACGTCTACGTGAGCGCGCGCTGTTTCGACAGCCATCCCGAGCGCGACGTGGTCACCGAACTCCGGCGTGATCAGAACAACATCACGCAGAACGAGAGCTTCACCATCGTCTTCGACACGTTTCTCGATCGGCGCAACGGCTTCTTCTTCCAGACCACGCCCATCGGGGCAATCCGAGACCAGGCCATCGTCGACGATGTGTTGAACTCGAACTGGAATACGGTGTGGGATGTTCGAACTGGAAAGTTCGACGGCGGGTGGACGGCGGAGTTCGTGATCCCCTTCAAGTCGCTCCGGTATCCGGCACCAGGCATCCAGGAATGGGGAGTCAACTTCCGCCGCGTCGTGAAGTGGAAGAACGAGTACGCCTACCTCACGGCCATGCCGGCGTCGTACGGCACCGGCGCCGCAATCGGACGCATGGGCTCGGCAGGCACGTTGGTCGGCCTCGAGACGCCAAGCATCTCGAAGAACCTCGAGCTGAAACCGTACGCCGTGTCGTCGATCACGACCGACAATGCCGCCAGCGTGCCGTTCTCGAACGACGTGATCGGCAACGGCGGTTTCGATTTCAAGTACGGTCTGACCCGCGGCCTCATCGCTGATGTGACGTTTCGCACCGACTTCGCGCAGGTCGAGGAAGACGTCCAGCAGGTGAACCTCACGAGATTCAGTCTGTTCTTTCCGGAGAAACGCGACTTCTTCCTCGAGGGCCAGGGCATCTTCGCGTTCGGCGGCATCGGGTCGGGCAACGGCGGGTCGCCAGGCGACGTGCCCGTCATGTTCTTCAGCCGACAGGTGGGCTTGTTGAAAGGCCAGGAGATCCCGGTGCTCGGCGGCGCGCGCGTGACGGGTCGGACGGGTCGGTACAGCATTGGTGCGCTGAACATCGAGACCGGCGACAAGGCCAGCGCCGGCGCAACCGCAACCAACTTCAGCACGGTTCGCGTGAAGCGTGACGTGCTTCGTCGAAGCAACATCGGTTTCATCGGCACGCGACGGTCGGTTGGCATCAACGGCGGCGGAGCGAACACGCTGGTTGGTGTCGACAGCAACTTCTTCGTGCTGACGAACCTGACGGCGACTGCGTTCTACGCCAGAACCGATACGCCAGGACTGGACGAAGGCACGTCCACCTACCGTGGCACATTCGAGTACGGCGGAGACCGCTACGGCTTCAGCGCCGAGCATCTGCTCATCGGGGAGCACTTCGATCCGCAAGTCGGGTACGTCCGCCGCACCGACTTCCGCAGAAGCTACGCGGAAGCGCGATTCTCGCCACGGCCAAAACGTCGAAACCGCGTTCGCAAGTACACGTTCCAGGGAAGCATGGACTACGTGACCGACGCGAAGGTCACGACCGTGCAGAACAAGCAGTTGCGCGGCACGTTCCAGACCGAATTCCAGAGCAGCGACCAGGCGACCGTCGACTACACCCGCGATTACGAGCGGCTGCCAAGAGCGTTCACGATCTCACCGGGAGTCGTCGTGCCGGCTGGTGGGTACGAGTACCAGAATGTGAGGTCGACCTACTCGCTCGGACAACAGCGGCCTGTGTCAGGGCGACTCGTGCTGGGACGTGGCACGCTCTACAACGGGACGAAGACCGAGGCCAGCTACACGGGCCGTGTCGCGATCAGCCCACAGGTCGCCGTGGAGCCGAGTCTCTCCCTGAATTGGGTGGCTCTCCCGTACGGTCGCTTCTCTGCCCAGTTGCTGAATTCGCGGTTCATCCTCACGCCGTCGCCTCGGATGATTCTCAGCAGCCTCGTCCAGTACAACATCAGCGGACACTCCGTGACGTCGAGCGCTCGGCTTCGCTGGGAGTACCGGCCAGGAAGCGAGCTGTTTCTGGTCTACAGCGACGGCAGGAATCTACTCGAGTCGCAATCGCCGACCGGACTTCTCAACAGGTCGGTAGCGGTCAAAGTGACGCGGCTTCTTCGGTTCTAGCCGAGCTCGGCCAGGTGTGACCGGCGCTGCTCCGGAAGCCCGCCCGTCGTGTAAGATTTCTTATCGTTCGGCCCCAAGGCCGAGGAGGAGCTAAAGAATGAGTTACAAGTTCGGACAGATTTCGCGGCGTTGGATCGTCGTGTCGTTGATGGCCGTCATGGCCACCGCTGCGCTGTCGACGCCAGCTCGCGCGCAGGACGCAATCACGAAGGAAGCCGCTGCGGCACTGAAGGCATCGTTCATTGCCGACCTTGACGTGGTGAAGGGCAAGTTCGTCGGTCTCGCCGAGGCGTTCCCCCAGGACAAGTACACCTGGCGCCCGATGGACGGCGTCCGGTCGGTGTCCGAGGTGTTCATACTCGCCGCGTCCGAGGGCTACGCGTTCATCCCAACGTCCTTTGGCGGTAAGGCTGGCGCCACTCGCGAGGAAATGACCGCGATGCGCACCCTCACGGACAAGGCGAAGATCATCGAACACCTGAACAAGGCGTTCGCGCACGCGAAGGCGGAACTCACCGCCGCTGACCCGGCCACGCTGACCGGCCGGCGGCAGGTGATGGGCCAGAGCATGACAGCGATCGACGCGGCGCTCGGCATCGGCGGAGACCTGCACGAACACCTCGGGCAGATGATTGCCTATGCGCGCATGAATCGCATCGTTCCGCCCTGGAGCAAGTAGAGGCGCGCGTTCTGCTGCGGCTTCGTCGCAGATACAAAGGCACGGCCACCGCGGTCGTGCCTTTGTGTTGTACGGCCCATTCTGGCCAACGACAACGGTTTTCAAAAACCCAAACACGGAGGACACAGCGGACAAACACGGAAGCCACCGTCTCCGCAAACGTGCGTTGTCGCGACATGTCGGTGCCTTTGGACCCTGCTGGCCTTACCTGCCTTGCCTGCCCTTGCCGTCCTTCCTGACCGTCCCGACCCTCCCGGCTTTCCCGGCCTTGTGTGTCCGTGGCCGTGGTTTGCTCCGTGTTTTCCGTGGTAGTGCTCTTTCGGGCTTCACGTGCCCAGGAGGGTGCGCGCCGCTCGCTCGTAGATGGTCGACAGCGGCCCGAGATCCGCTACCGATACCCGCTCGTCGATCTTGTGAATCGTCTCGTTGAGAGGACCGAACTCCACCACTTCGCGAGACACTGCGGCCAGAAAGCGCCCGTCAGAGGTGCCGCCACTCGTCGACACCTGCGGTGTCACTCCCGTAGTGGCCAGGACGGCCTCTCGCAGGGCGTCAATCAGCGCGCCGGCCGGAGTCACAAAGGGCAACGCCGACACCGTCCAGGCAAGGTCGAATTCGAGATCGTGCTTTGTCAGGAGTGCCTGCACACGCGCCTGCAGGTCCGCAACAGAGACCACCGGCGAAAAGCGGAAGTTGAACTGCACGCTGAGCTCGCCGGGCACGACGTTGGGTGCGCCCGTCCCGGCATGAATGTTGGAAATCTGGAACGTGGTCGGGCCGAAGTCGGCGTTGCCAGGGTCCCACTGCGATGAGCAGAGCTCCGAGAGCGCGGGTGCGGCCTGGTGGATCGGATTCCGACCACGCTCTGGATAGGCCACATGTCCCTGAACGCCGTGCACGCGCAGAAAACCGCTCAGCGACCCGCGTCGGCCGTTCTTCAGTGTGTCGCCGAACTCCGCGGACGACGTCGGCTCGCCCACGATGCAGTAGTCGAGCGCGAGGCGACGGGCCTTCAGCGAGTCCACGACGGCGGTCGTACCGTGCAGCGCGTCACCCTCTTCATCGGCGGTCAACAGAATGGCCACGGAGCCGGCGTGCCCGGGAGTGGTTGCAGCAATCCGTTCGGCGGCGGTGACCATCGCTGCCACCGAGGCCTTCATGTCGGCGGCACCACGTCCAATGAGCCAGCCGTCCCGTTCAACGGCGGCAAACGGCGGCGCGCTCCACTGCTCTTCTGGGCCTGTCGGCACGACATCCACGTGTCCGGCAAAGCAGACGATCGGCGCACTCGTGCCGTGTCGCGCCCAGAGGTTGCTCACGCCTCCGCGGTCGATGCGCTCGCAGACGAAGCCGCACTTCGTCAGCCGAGCCTCGACGATCGCCAGGCTACCGGCATCGTCTGGCGTGAGCGAACGACACGCAATCAGCTTCTTGACGAGCGCAAGCGTGGCGCCCTGAATGTGCTCCGGTGAGTGTGCGGCGGGCATGTGCCGAACGAGGGCTCAGTCTCGCAGCAATTCGTTGATCGACGTCTGCGCACGCGTGTCCGCATCCACACGCTTCACGATCACCGCGCAGCTCAGTGAGTACTTGCCACCGTCTCTCGGCAAGCTGCCGGGCACGACCACCGAGCCGGACGGAACGCGGCCGTAGCTGATTTCCCCCGTGGCACGGTCGTAGATCTTCGTGCTCTGTCCGATGAAGACGCCCATCGAAATCACCGAATTCGCCTCGACGATGACGCCTTCGACGATTTCGGACCTGGCCCCGATGAAGCAACCGTCTTCGATGATCGTGGGGTTCGCCTGCAATGGCTCGAGCACCCCGCCAATGCCAACACCGCCAGAGAGGTGCACGTTCTTCCCGATCTGCGCGCACGAGCCGACGGTAGCCCACGTGTCCACCATCGCGCCCTCGTCCACGTAGGCACCGATGTTGACGTACGACGGCATCAACACCACGTTGCGGCCGATGAAGGTCCCGATTCTCGCCGTGGCGGGGGGCACGACGCGGTACCCGCCTTCACGGAAGTCACTGTGAGAAAAACCGTTGAAGCGAAGTGGCACTTTGTCGAACCAGTTCGCGCCGCCCGCCCCGTGCATGACACCGTTGTC
>JBEBGB010001178.1:0-1350 GCA_040081675.1 Vicinamibacterales bacterium | reverse complement strand
TCAGATCGGAGGGCTGGTGAAACGGCTCGAAGACCGGAAGATACACGTCAGGCTGACCGACGCCGCGAAAGACGAGCTCGTCGAAGAAGGCTACGACCCGTCGTACGGCGCAAGGCCGCTGAAGCGGGCAATTCAACGCCGGGTGCTCGATCCTTTGGCCCTCCAGGTGCTCGAGGGGCGCTTCGCCGAAGGCGACACGATCCTGGTCGACGCCGGCGTCAACGGGCTCCGGTTCGAAAAGCAGGAGTCTGTGCAGGCATAATGAAGTGATCCATGGCTTCTAATCCGACTCCACGCTTCAACCCCCGCGGCGGCGACAAGCGCGGTCCGCGCCAATTCGGTGGCCGTCCCGGGCTCTCGTGGGTCTACGCCATTGCCCTGCTGTTGCTGCTCGGGCTGGCGCAGATGTACTACTTCGTCCCGCAAGGCAAATCGATCACGTACAGCGAGTTCAAGGACTTCGTCAAAAGCGACGCGGTCACCGAGGTCGTCGTCGGCGAGCAGACGATTCGAGGCACGCTGAAGGAGCCGGTTGCGAACGGCACGCGGCAGACCAAGGAGTTCACCGCCACCAGAGTGGACGACCCCAAGCTGACCGAGGAACTCGAGGCTCGCAGCATCAAGTACAGCGGCGAGTCGAACAACCGGTGGCTGCCCGAGTTGCTCGGGTGGTTGCTTCCGCTGCTGTTCTTCGTCGGTATCTGGGGCTTCTTCTTCCGCCGCATGAGTGGGGCGGAGGGCGGCGTCATGTCGTTCGCACGGAGCAAGGCCAAGGTCTTTGCGGACGACGAGGTGAAGGTCCGATTTGCGGACGTGGCCGGCGTGGACGAAGCGCGCGAAGAACTGATGGAAGTCGTTGAATTCCTCAAGACGCCGAAGAAGTACACGAACCTCGGAGGCAAGATTCCGAAGGGCGTGCTGCTCGTGGGCCCTCCGGGGACCGGCAAGACCTTGTTGGCACGTGCGGTCGCCGGCGAGGCACATGTCCCGTTCTTCAGCCTGAGCGGGTCCGAGTTCGTCGAGATGTTCGTTGGTGTTGGCGCCGCGCGCATTCGCGACCTGTTCCAGCAGGCGGAAGCCAAGGCGCCCTGCATCGTGTTCATCGATGAACTCGATGCCCTCGGCAAGGCACGCGTGCAGAGCCCGGTTGGCAGCCACGAGGAACGCGAACAGACGCTGAACCAGCTTCTGGCCGAAATGGACGGCTTCGATTCGCGCAAGGGCGTCATCATCATGGGCGCCACGAACCGTCCCGAGGTGCTCGACCCCGCGCTTCTGCGACCTGGCCGCTTCGACCGTCAGGTCCTGGTCGACAAGCCCGACGTGAAGGGGCGTGAGGAGATCCTGCGG
>JBEBGB010000341.1:0-5559 GCA_040081675.1 Vicinamibacterales bacterium | reverse complement strand
GTCGCAACGCACTGATCGAGTTGGCGCATCAACTCTTGCAGACCAACGACCTGTCCGATCCGGCCCGCGGCGTGAAATTCAATTGGACTATCGGCAGTGGCGGGAACACCAGGAATGTGATCCCTGAGGCGGCCTCGCGCGCGCTCGCGACGAAAGCACAGGCGATCTACGGCGAGCTTGGCAAGCACCTCACGGTCGATGAGAAGAGTACGGGAGCCGGAACCGACGGCGCCTTCGCAGCACTCTCGGGTCGGCCGGTCCTGGAGAGTCTCGGATTGCGGGGGTTCGGCTTCCACTCATCGAACGAGGAATACATTCAACTCGATTCCATCGAATCGAGACTCTATCTGCTCTCGCGTCTTGTTGCGGAGTTGAGTAGGACACAGTAGGCGACCGCCGAAGTGCAGACCTATAATCCCGCCGACCTTGGCCGTGTTCGGTCAACAAGTCTCCGCAATCAACTCTGACGGCTCTGCGCGACACGATACCGAGAGGACTCCATGACCAGACACTTCCTCGCGTTGACGACGGTCGGCATCCTCGCTGTCGGCCTGACGCTGACCTTCGACCTGCGCGCACAACGAGCGCCATCCGGCACCTGGATCACGGCCTGGGGCACGTCGCAGAACGGGCTTGCCGCGAACCCGATCACGAACGCCACAGTGCGCATGATCGGCCGCGTGACGATTCCCGGGGACGCAGTGCGCGTCCGACTCGATAACACGTTCGGACAGAACCCGGTCACGATCGGCAAGGGGTCCGTCGGGCTGCGCATACAGGGGGCCGCCGTCGCGGCCGGCTCGAATCATCCATTGTCGTTTGGTGGGTCCGTCGGCGCCGTGATCCCGGTTGGCGCAACCGTCGTCAGCGATCCTGTGTCGCTCACAGTCCTTGCGGGGCAGGATCTCGCCATCAGCCTGTACGTGCCAGGCGAGAACGTCCGACCGAGTCAACACAGCGGCGCGGTGGTGACGTCATACCTAACCGCCAGCGGTGCGGGCGACGTGACGGCCGAGAACAGTGGGACGCCATTCTCCGTCAGCACCACGTCGATGTTCTGGTTGAAGGCCATCGACGTCCTCTCGTCGTCTGCCACAGGGGCCATCGTCGCGTTTGGCGACTCCATCACCGACGGTACGTGCGCAACGCTGGACGCCAACAACCGCTGGGAGGATTGGGTGGCCGTTCGAGCGCAGCTCGCCGCCGAGAGCGACGGACATGCGGGCGTGCACAAAGCGATCGTCAATGAAGGGATCGGCGGCAACACGGTGACTCGCGATGTGCAGCCGCCTCCGGATAGCCCTCCCGGAATGGACCGGCTCGACCGCGACGTGCTGTCTCACGTTGGAACCACGCACGTCGTGCTGTTCATGGGCACGAACGACATCCGTCGGAGTGCGCCGGCGTCGCAAGTCATCGGGGGTCTGCAGGACATCATCAGGCGCGTCAAGGCGCGCGGACTCACGATCGTCGGGGTCACGATCATCCCGCGTCACAACGTTCCGCCGTCAGGTACGAACACCGGCTGGAATGCGTCCAAGACACAGATCCGTCACGAGGTGAACGAGTGGATTCGCACGAAGGCGGCCTTCGACGGCGTCATTGACTTTGACCGAGTCGTTCGCGATTCCGCGAATGCGGACCTCATGGCTCCACCATTCAACTGCGGTGACGGCATCCATCCCTCGCCGCGTGGCTACTACGAGATGGGAAAAGCAGTGCGACTCGACCTGTTCAAAGAGGGTCTGAGGCCCGCCGCTTCACGCTGATCGTGTCGTGATTGCCCCACGCGGTTCGTGCCTAAAGAACCGGCTGAACCGTCCGCCGGAGACGCCAGTAACGCAGTCGTCTCAGAATCAACGGTCACGGAAGAGGCATACCAAGATCTCGGTACGAATCATTCGCTCGTTGCATTGGGGCGTATACTGCGCCGATCGTTCGGGCCCAGCCGATGCCTGACCCGCGAGTTCAACTGGACAAGTTCAGAGCCGAAGGAAGTGAGCGCAGCATGAGATCAAAGCGTCGCGCGGTGATTGGAATGATGTTCCTCGCGGGGTTGGGCGTGCTTGCGGTCGCGCAACGAGCGTTCGAGCGCACAGCCGCGGCGCAGGCGGGCGCCACGGCGCAGGCGCCACGATTCGAAGTGGATCCGATGTGGCCCAAGCCACTGCCAAACCACTGGCTGCTGGGCTCGACTATCGGCGTGTCGGTCGACAGCGATGACCACGTCTGGATCGTTCATCGCGGCGCTTCGACCTTGAACGAGAACGAGCGCGGAGCCGGGCTCACGCCGCCGACCGGCGAGTGCTGCACGGCCGCACCGCCGATTCTCGAGTTCGATCAGGCCGGCAACCTGCTGCGGCACTGGGGTGGGCCGGGCGCTGGCTACGAGTGGCCGATCTCGAACCACGGCGTCACCGTCGACGCCAAGCAGAATGTGTGGATCGGCGGGAACGACGTGAACGACGGCCAGGTGCTGAAGTTCACCAAGGACGGCAAGTTCCTCATGCAGGTCGGCTTCGGATATTCGCATAGCGGGAGCAACGACACCTGGGCGTTCCATCAGGTGGCGAAGATCACCGTTGATACGCCGAACAACGAGGCGTACATCTCGGACGGCTACGGGAATCATCGAGTCGCAGTGATCGACACCGAGACTGGCAAGTTCAAGCGCTATTGGGGCGCGTACGGAAACAAGCCGAACGACGACGACCTCGGACGATACAGACCGGAGGCGCCGCCCGCGCAGCAGTTTCGCAACCCGGTGCACTGCGCGGAGCTCGCGAAAGACAAACTGCTATACGTCTGCGACCGCGTGAACAACCGCATTCAGGTGTTCACTCCCGAGGGCAAGTTCGTGAAGGAGCAGTTCATTGCGAAGAACACGCTCGCTGCGGGTTCGGTCTGGGACATCGCGTTCTCAAAGGATGCGCAGCAGCGGTTCATCTACCTGGCCGACGGGCAGAATCAGAAAGTGCACGTGCTCGACCGCCAGTCGCTCCAGGTCTTGACCAGTTTTGGCGATGGCGGGCGTCAGCCTGGCCAGTTCTTCGGGACGCACAGCATTGCAACCGACTCGAAGGGCAACGTCTACACGACTGAAACCTACGAGGGCAAGCGCGTGCAGCGCTTCATCTACCGCGGCCTCCGGGCTGTGCAGCAGCAGAACCAGGGCGTTGTGTGGCCCTCGCGGCCGAGCGGGAACTGACGGGGTCGCGTTCGAGGCGCGCCTTGGCGGAGCGTGCCCGAGGAGGGCGGTTCAAGTGCCACAACATGACATGCACTCGACGGGCACCTCCTCATCAACGCGGCGGTGGAGAGCGCCGAGCCGATCACCAGAGCGCGACGAACGAGGACTCGTCTTCGCGCTCAACTTCTAAGGACGGAGGGGGTTCGGCTTCCACTCCTCGGACGAGGAATACGCTCAACTCGACTCCGTCGAATCGAGGCCCTCTCTCTACTTGTTGAACTGATTGCCGACTTGACCGCAGCGAAATAGGCCGCGTCCGACTCAATCGTCGCGCCTCTAACGGATTACGTCGCGCCTCTAACGGATCACGTCGTGGACGAATCACGCGCAGAGGAAGTGCTCGCAATGCGAGCCGCGGCGCGACGAGTAATCGTCGCCGCTCACTATTTTCCGCTTGACACGTTTTGAACAGCGCTCGCGCCCCGACCCGCGGCCGCACGGTGGCAGGTGCCCACGAGCGCAGCGATTGCGTAGGGCGCACGATCGCGCGTCGCGCCACGCGCGATGGTGAGGAGCAACGTGTTCGCGTCACTGGCGCCGTCCTGACGTGGTGAAAACTGCAGCGTTACCATCGGGCATGTCGTCCACACCGACTCTCGACGTTGTACCTGAACCTCTCTCTCGTACGGTGCTCTCGCCCCACGGATCGACCGACACTCTCGGTGAAGCTATCGCCCAACTCGCGGCACAGCTTCACGCCGCCACGTACGAGTTGCTGGTGCTGCTGCGCGAGTTTGACGAACGTGCGGGCTGGAACTGCGGCTTTCTCTCGTGCGCGCACTGGCTCCACTGGCGCACCGGCATCGACCTCGGCGCTGCCCGCGAGAAAGTGCGCGTGGCTAAGGCCCTGGCGTTGCTGCCGCGCGTGTCCGCTGCGATACGGCGCGGCGCCATCTCGTACGCGAAAGTGCGCGCGATCACGCGCGTGGCTACTCCGCAGAACGAGGCGTCGCTCGTGGACCTGGCGTTGTGTGGCACGGCGGCGCATGTCGAGCGGTTCGTGCGGGCCTGGCGTCGAGTTGATCGTGTGGAGGCCGGCCGAGAAACGGAAGTGCGGCATCTGCGACGCGAACTTTCCATATGGGTGGATGACGATGGAATGGTCGTGATTCGTGGACGGCTCACACCCGAGATCGGCGCCGTGGTGCAGCGCGCGCTCGAAGCCGCGGCCGATCGACTGTTCCGAGAATCGGCTGGTGCGCCGAGTGGCGCCGCCATGGCGGAGGAAGCGACGTGCGGACAACGGCGCGCAGACGCTCTCGGTCTGCTGGCCGAGACGGCGCTTGCGGCAAATCTGGATTGTGGCAAGGCTGGGGACCGTTACCAAGTCGTACTCCACGTGGACGCGAGCGCCGATGCACAGGCCGTCGATGTCACCGATGGCACCGAGGCAGGTCTCTTCGATGGCACCCTCGAACTCGCCGATGGTGGGACGCACGTTTCCGAGGAAACGTCTCGGCGTATTGCATGTGATGCCGCGGTCGTAGTGATGCATCACGACGCGAGCGGCACTGTGCTCGACGTGGGCCGGAAGACACGCACGATCCCGTCGGCGATTCGTCGCGCTCTTCACGCGCGCGACACGCGCTGCCAGTTTCCCGGCTGTACGGCACGCCGCTGCGATGCGCATCACGTCGAGCACTGGATTGACGGCGGTGTCACACGCCTCGAGAACCTTGTGTTGCTATGTCGACGCCATCACCGCGCGGTGCATGAAGGCGGATTCGCGATCACCCGGCATCCCAACGGCGCTTTAGCCTTTCATGGTCCCGACGGGAAGCCATTGGAGGTCGCTCCAGTCTTGCTGCGTTTGGCTGGCGAGGCTGACCTCCGCGCGACGCCTGTTGCGCTCACGATCGATTCCCTGATCGCGCGCGTCACGGCCGGCGGCAATCCGATTGGTGCCCGCATCCCCGCTGTGTGGGACGGGACGCCGTTCGATGTCGCGTGGGCGATTGATGTGATCCGAGGGCGTCCGGAAATTTCGCCCATATAATCCACACCGAATTGGCACTCACTCCCGGCAGCCTCCTCGGCGTGCATGAGATCACCGTACCGAACGGTGAACGTGTTCCCGCCTCCGCTCGCAGGTCTCCGACCGGAGCGAGCTTCGGAGGGTCCTCCGTAGCCCAACGGAGCGCGGTTAGATGATCGGCACTCAACTCGGGCCGTATCAGATCGTCGCGAAGTTGGGCGAAGGAGGAATGGGTGCCGTCTTTCGTGCGCGCGATACGAAGCTGGATCGTGACGTCGCGATCAAGATCCTGCCTGAAGCCTTCGCGCACGATGCGGACCGTCTGGCGCGATTC
>JBEBGB010000340.1:0-5560 GCA_040081675.1 Vicinamibacterales bacterium | reverse complement strand
TGAACCTCGCAGCGAGGTGGCTTACTCGTCGAATGAACGCTAGAGACGCCCGAGGAACGCGCCTGCGGCACGCCCCACGGCCGTCAGGACACTCACTCGGAACTCGTGCCCCCCGGTATCGAACTGCGATGCGACCTGATCGACGCCGTTGCTGACAAGTGCAACCATCCCCACCTGTGCTCCGCGGGCACGTGCGAACGCAAAGAGCGACGCAGCCTGCATCTCAACCGCTAGTACACCCTTCTCAGACCACGATCGAAGCTGGTCTTGCGTCTCCCGGTAGGGCGCATCCGTCGTCCACACGACACCTCGGCTCACTGGACATGGAAGCGCGCCAAGCTCTCGAGCGAGCACGTCGGCCAATCCCGGCGTCGGAGTGGCAACAGTCAGTGACGGCGAGAGGTAGTGCAGTGATGTCCCTTCATCCCTGATGGCCTCGTCAATCACGACCACGGACGGAAGGGGTAAGGTCGGCGAGACGCGGCCCGCAGACGTGATTCCAACGACTAGCTTCGCACCAGCCGCGCACAGTTGTTCGGCCACAAGCACGGCATAGGGTCCTCCGATGGTGCGGGGCACGATTCCACAGGCAAGACCGCCCAGCGTCATGACGCGCATAGAGGTGTGGAAGCATGCCCACGACGCCATCGGTGAAGTGATTCCGTCGTCGGCCAGGCGGTCCGACAGATCACCGTCAAAGTCGAGGACGCACAGCGGCGGCACAGCCTCCGTCGCCAATCCGCGCTCGGTCCGCACGGCAGCCATCAGCCGTTCGGGGGTAAACACGGAAGCCGATTCAAGCGCGTGGTGTAGTAGCGGCAGAGAGGAGGCACTCATAGGCCGGTGGCCGCTAGGCGGTCGCGAGGAGCGCATGTGACACTACGTTTGGCACGAGCGACTACCTCACCGCGCATCGGTTGGCACCCGCTTCGAGTTCGGTCGGGTCGCCTGTCGGAAACTCGCCCGCCTCATTCAGATCGACGATGCGGACGAAGTTCGGCGGCGTCGGTGGCAGGTGCGAGGTGACGCGGTCTACGAAGGCAGCCTCCGACTCGAGCCAACTGGACAGCCATGTCACGATCCCACCCATCTGCGCAGCGACGGCCTGCCCATCGAACGCGATCGGCTCGCTCGCGTGTGCGGGCAGGACCGCCATATCGGGTGGCAGACGCCGCAGGCGCCCCAGCGACGCGAACAACGCACAGGCCCGCTGCCGCGCGGCCTCAGGATCAGCGTGCAGGTCGGGGCGACCAACGCCGTTGGTAAACAGCGTGTCGCCGGTGAACACCGCCGTCTCGTTCAAGAGATAGGACGTGCTCTCATTCGTGTGGCCAGGCGTGGACATGGCGGTGAGACAGGCGCCTCCCAACGGAATGCGTTCGCCGTCGGCCATCGCGGTGAACGCAAACCTGACGCGCTGCTGCGGAGGCAATAGGAGCACCGCGCTCGTCTGCTTGACCAGTTCGCGCGCGCGCGAGAGGTGGTCCGCGTGGACGTGGGTCTCGAGCACGTACCGAATGGACCAGCCGTGGCGGTTCGCGAGCTCGAGGTACACGCCGGGAGACACCGAGGGATCCATCACCGCTGCCTCACTCGCGGAGCCCACGACGTACGAGAGGCAGCCCTTTCCCGTCCGGCGCACCTGAATGACGCGGCAGGACGTGTCGGGCAACGGCACCTCCGCCGCATTCCACGCCAAGCTCCACGCCTTCATGCCGCCGACGAGCGACCGTGCGTCGAAACCCCGCGTGACGAGCATCTCGGCAGCTGTCTGGCTGACGAGGCCGCCGTTGCACACCGTCACAACCGGTCGGTCGCGCGGAAAGGCCGCATCGGCGATGGGACCAGGTAGTCCGGCTCGTAACGCCTCGTAGGCGTTGAGGTGCACGCTTCCCGGGATGGCCCATTGCGCGTCGTCGTCGGTTCGAACATCGAGCACCGTGACCGGCTCCTGCGCGTCGAGCCACTCGCGCAGCGTCTCTGTTTCAATCTGCTTCGTCATCTCCGCTCCAGGATGCGTTCACAGCAGTTCTGTAGAGCCACCACTTCTCGAACCACACTTTCCCGATCAGCATCGCGCCCTCGTACGGGGCCGCCGGGCACTTGTAGGCCGGCGCCGCGGTGAGCACGGTCTTCGAGTCCGCCACAGGCTTGTGCTCCATCGCTAGAACACCAGTGTCTTGTCCGCCCACTGCACCCAATTGGTGAGTTCCTCGAGCGAACTCCGGTGCGTGGTGTCCGTCAGCTCAGCGTCGGTGATGCCTCTCGCGTCCATGCACGTGGCACAGACGCCGACCTCGCCCCCATGTCGGCCGACGTTTCGCACCATCACTTCGGTGTTGTAGTACCCCTGCGGGACCTTCTGGTCCTTCTTGGCACAGGCGGCCGCATCCCCAATCAGGAACACCTTCACCTCCTCGCCTTCGCGCTTGGACAGCGCACCGGCGAGGCGAAGCGCGTTGTAGCTGCGCTCGGTCCCATACGGGGGATCGTTCAGAACAAAGAGTGTCTTCGGCATTGTCAGCCTCGAGTTAGGGCGAACTCAGCGCTCTGCGTGACCGGCGACAGCGTTTCTCGCATGCGCGTCGCCGACACGACGCCGGACATGAACGTCAGCGCCGCGACGACCCACATGGCGGTGTTCAACCCGAATGCGTCGGCCGTCAGACCAGCGAGCAGCGCGCCGATCGCGTACCCGAGGTCGCGCCAGAGGCGATACACGCCAACCGCAGAGGCCCGCCATGACGGGTGCGCGACATCTCCGATGGCCGCCAGCAGCGTGGGGTATACCATCGCGGTACCGACCCCAAGTAGCACCGCGCCGACGACAAACCCGGAAAGTGCGTGCGCCATCGTCACCACGCCAATGCCAACCGCCTGGACCCACATCCCCCACACGATGAGCGGCTTGCGCCCCGTGCGGTCTGAGAGCGCGCCGGTGACCAACTGGCCCAGGCCCCAGGTGGCCGGATAGACCGCGGCGAGCATGCCCACCTGCGCCAGGTTCATGCCGGCCGCGGCAAACACGAGCGGAAAGAGCCCCCAGGCCATCCCATCGTTCAGGTTGTTCACCAGTCCCGCTTGACTGACGCTCGACAGGTTGGCGTCGAGCCACGTCGTGCGCCAGAAGACCTCGCGAGGCGTCGGGAGGCGGTCGGGCGGCAGCGTGCCGAGGAGGGCGGATTCGTGCGAGACGTGGTGTCGTGTCTCGCGCACGAAGAATGCGGACAGCGCGAGTCCCACAAGCGCAAACACCACGCCGAGATAGAACGGCTGCGGGCGGACGCCATACCGTTCGGCAACCCAGCCCGTCGCCAGCGCACTGGCGGCCACCGCGATGTACCCGGCGAACTCGTTCACGCCCATCGCCAGTCCGCGCTGTCTCGGACCCACGAGGTCGATCTTCATGATGACGGTGGTCGACCACGTCAACCCCTGACTGACGCCGAGCAGGAGATTCGCACCCAGTACCCAGTTCCAGCTCGGCGCCCACATCAGAAGAAAGGGCACCGGGACGGCGACCACCCATCCGGCCACCAGCACCTGCTTGCGACCCCATCGGTCCGACAGGCGGCCGGCACCGTAGTTCGTGATCGCTTTCGCCACGCCGAACACCACGATGAACGACAGCACCGCGGTGCGCGCGGAGAGCTGGAACTCGTGCGCAGCCAGCGCGGGCATGATGCTGCGCTCCAGGCCGATCATGGCGCCGACAAACGCATTCACGACGACGAGCAGCGCGAACTGGCCACGATTCTCGCGCAGACCGAGGCGCACAGCGCCAGCCGCCGGCCCTGAGGTTGGCGGATTCATGGGCGTCCCCCGGCCCGATGGTCGACG
The DNA here is from genome assembly GCA_040081675.1 of Vicinamibacterales bacterium. Lineage (GTDB taxonomy): Bacteria > Acidobacteriota > Vicinamibacteria > Vicinamibacterales > CAVVIG01 > CAVVIG01. The sequence goes on along the minus strand of JBEBGB010000340.1, from coordinate 1,720 downwards.
CCTGTCTCGACGCGCCATCCCTGGGCACGCCATTCGGGTACGCCATGTTCCATCCGGTGGGCGCGGAAGCCCTTCCGTCGCAGGAGGTCGACAGCGTCGAGCGCCATCACACAATACGGGCCCCGGCAGTACGCCACGATGTCTCGGCGCTTCCGCAGCTCTTTCAGCCGCTTCCCGAGGTCTGCGAGGGGCAGCGAGATCGCGCCCGGGAGGTGCGCCGCCACGTACTCTTCCCGCGGCCGAACGTCGATGAGCGTGACCTCGCCGGCGCGAACACGCCGCACCAGTTCGTCATTGCCAACCGGTTCCAACGCGCCACGGTGCTCCAAATACTGGCGGGTGACCTGCTGGACCTCCGCCAGCCGGGATTCTGCCAGACCTCGCAAGGCGAGGAAGAACTCACCCACCTGCGGGTCCGCCAGTCGATACGTCACGTACAGGCCGACCTTCTGGGCCTCGACCAGGCGCGCGCGTCTGAGCACTTGTAAGTGATGCGATGTCGTGGCAATGCTTTGGCCGGTGTAGCCGGCGAGCGCTTCGACGGTCCGTGCCCCTTGCGACAGCAGATCCAGGAGTTCGAGGCGGGTCGGGTTAGCGGTCGACTGCCCGATGCGCGCAATCTGTTCGTAGATTGCCGACTTGAGTGACGCATGGAGTGGTTTGGCCCTGATCGACATATTCAAATATTCAACAATTTATTTGAATACTATCAGATCGTCATCCGTCTCGCGTCCATCGCGAGAGCGCACGGTGCGTTTCCAGGTAGAACGTCGGGAGCGCGAGCAGCGTGAACAGCGTCGACGTCACGAGCCCGCCGATCATCACCACGGCAAGCGGACGCTCAATCTCAGTGCCGTGCAGCCGCAGGACGAGCAGCGGCAGCAGGCCCAGGATGGCAGTCGAGGCAGTCATCAGCTTGGGGCGAACGCGGCCGATGCTGGCCTCGCGAATCGCCGCGCGGAGCGGTGTGCCCTCCGCCATCAATCCTCGCGTCTGCGTCACGAGGACCAGGCTGTTCTGCACCGCGATGCCGAAGAGACCAATCAAGCCGACCAGCGATGACACGTTCCAGGTTTCGTCAGCCAGCAACAACGCGACAATTCCACCAATGAACGCCACTGGAATGGTCACCAGAATGAGCGCCGCATCCAGGAATGAGTTCAGGGCCAGATACAGCAGCAGAACGACAGCGAGAAGCGCGACGGCAATGGCGGTGACCAGCGCTTGCGCCGCTCGTGTTTGGCTCTCGACCCGTCCGCCGACGGTGAAGAAATAACCAGCAGGCATCGCCAGCCGCGCGACGGCGGTCTGCACGTCGGCAGCGACGCTGCCTAGGTCGCGTCCAGAGACGCCAGCCTCGACCGCAATCCGTCGACTCCCCGCCTCGCGCCGGATCGCGCCGGGACCGAACGCTTGCTCAACGGAAGCCAGCTGGCCGAGCGGGATCCTGGTGCCGTCGTGACTGTCAATCAGCAGCGAGCGAATGGCGTTGATGTCATCGCGCTTGTCGTCCTGCAGGCGCACCACCAGATCGAAGCGCTTCTGCCCTATCCACATTTGCGAGGCTTCTTCGCCGACCAGGCCGATCCGCACGGCACGAATCACGTCGCCGGGCGCGAGGCCGACACGCGCCGTCGCTTCACGATCGACCACGATGCGAAGCTGCGGCAGGCCGGTCAACTCCTCCGCTCGAAGATCGGAGATGCCAGGCACCTGGCTC
>JBEBGB010001177.1:0-1352 GCA_040081675.1 Vicinamibacterales bacterium | reverse complement strand
GGACGCACGGGTGCTCGAGCGAGACGGCGACAGGCTTCGCGTCTACATGAAGATTACGCGCTCGGCGATTGTCACCGTCACCTACGACACGGAGCACGAGGTCCGCTTCGCACACCTCTCCCCGACTTTCGCCACGAGCCGAAGCGTATCGACGCGCATTCAGGAAGACGACGGATCGGACCGGGGATTTCTCTGGCGTCTCAACTCGTACTGGCGGTATCGCCAACACGGAAGCGATGTGGTCGTCGACGTATTGTCGGAGTCGCTGAGCCGAGACGTGCCGACATTGGCGCGACCGATCGCGGGACCGGTCATTGCCCGCATCGCTCGCGAGTCGATGCGTCGCACCCTCGATGCAGTGGAGCGGTTCGGCAACAGCCTGCGAGGATGCCAGGTGCTGTCCGTTGCGGTCTGCTAGGCCTCAGGGCTCTTGCTCTTCGCCTTCGGGCTTCGGGCTTCGGGCTTCGGGCCTCGGGCCTCGGGCCTCGGGCAAGCGAGCCTGCCCTGCCCCTTGTGTGCGTCAGCCGCGCGGCGAACGGACGTCAACGCCGGCCGCATTCAAGCCCGCGCGAATCCAGGCAGCCATCGTGGCGGCACCAGCTGTATCGCCGTGTATACAGAGCGTGTCGACATCCAGTTGCAGCGTCGAGCCGTCGATTGCGACAACCGTTCGCTCAGTTGCCATCTGGATCGCCCGCGTGACAACGTCTTCGACGCTCGCGACCACCGCACCTGGCTGATCACGTGGAACCAGCGATCCATCCGTTCGATAGGCGCGATCGGGGAATCCCTCGGTGACGACCCGCAGGCCAAGCGCGCGACCGGCCGCGGCAAGTGCCGACCGAGGCGGCCCATACAGGACCAATTCGGCGTCGGCGGCATACACCGCACGCGCGATCGCCTCGGCAAGCTCCCGGTCGTGCGCCGCCATGTTGTACAACGCGCCGTGCGGCTTCACGTGTGCCAGACGCAGACCCTCGGCGTGCGCCACACCGCCCACGGCTGCGATCTGATAGAGAACCAGGTCCTCGGCCTGCTGCGCCGACACTTTCATGTCACGGCGACCGAAACCAGCCAGGTCAGGGAATGAGGGATGCGCGCCAACCGCCACGCCACATTCGCGTGCCAGGCGAATCGTCGCACGCAGCACCGTGGGATCGCCTGCATGGAAACCGGCCGCGACGTTGGCCGACGTAACGCTTCGCAGAAGGGCGCCGTCATCGCCAAGTGAGTACGCGCCAAACGACTCACCCACATCCGCATTCAGGTCGATCCGCATCGCGCTTGAACGGTCAGTGTACAGACAAAAGGACACCGCGTGATTGCGATGCCCCTCTGCCCCATCGGTCTGG
>JBEBGB010001176.1:0-1353 GCA_040081675.1 Vicinamibacterales bacterium | reverse complement strand
AATCCACACGTCGCCCACGGAATCACCTGGCGATACACGCGCGAGACGGCTTCGGACCCCAGCGTCCATCCAAGCAGACGCAAATCAAACCAGAGGAAGATCCCGACCGAAAACACGAGCCCAAGAATGTGAATCCCGACCACGATCTGAAAACCGTAGAGCGACTCACGAATGAGCGTGCCCAAGGCCGTGTTTTCGAGTGTCAGCAGGAAGGTTGCCATCGTCTACTCGAGGAGAATGAACGCACTCGCGGCAAGCGCCACACCAACCCACAGCGCAAGACCAACCGCACCAACGAGGCGGGCCACGCCACGCTCGGCTGCTTCGCGTCGAGCAACCTTGCCCTGAACCGTCGTCACCAGGAGGAGCGCGAGCAGCAGCAGCGTCATCTTCACGCGAAAGAAGTCGTTGGCGACAGCGCCCGTTGCGCGCGGCATGAACAGCAGCACGCCCGTTGCGGCACTCAGACACGCACCAAGCAGCAGCGCCCGTCGTGCGGGCTGTGTGACGTGCGTCGCGGGTTGATCCGTGAACATCACCCCAAGAAGACGGAGGTTCGAGACCACAGCGCTGCCCATGACGAGCGTGAAGCCGAGCAGATGCGCAGCACTGAGCGACGCCGTCAACATCTGCGACTGAGCGATCGTCTGTGCCAGCCAGGAATGCTGCAGAGCGTCAAGCACGGTCGGTACGGGCCTCCGCCCGACGCTTGAGCCCCTCGGCCTCGAGCGCGATGTAGCGTTTGTTGAACGAGCTGGTCAGCCGGCCGATCAGGCCGCCGAACACGCCGCTGTACTGAATCGACAGCGTCACGCGAGCACCACTGGCGCCAGGTTCAATGTAGTGGCGCGCCAGCACACGAAGACCCGGGGCACGACTCTCCCACTCGAAACCTCGACCATCGTGGACCGCCGTGACCACCCAATTGGCAGGAGGCAGCCTGGGCTGGAACACGCGCGCACGCTCGCCAACGCGCAGCGGTCCACCGTCCGCACGCCGGACGCTGGTAATGGTGGGCGTCCATTCATGCCATCGCTCGATGTCGCTCATCACGGCCCACACACGGTCGGGCGTCGCGTTGACCTGCACGCTGACGCTGTAGTCCTTCATCATCATCGCCATTCCGGGGCGTACGCGCGGCGCCGGTGCCTCGTCTCGACGCTGATGCTGATGGTGAAGAGCGCGATCACCTGCGCCAGGCCGATGAACGCGTAAATGGCGAACCGCGTAAACGCCGACGGAGTCGGCCAGCACGTCGTCCCCTGCTCGATGCAGGTCTGCACGATGCGGTCGAGATCTGTGTGCTCGCGCATGATCAGACCGATGGCCGCGCCGAAGATGACGATGCTGCCG
>JBEBGB010001175.1:0-1353 GCA_040081675.1 Vicinamibacterales bacterium | reverse complement strand
TAAGGGGACGAGGAAGAATTACTCCGTGTTTTTAGCGGAGCGAGGTTTGATGGTGTAGTTCCATCGTGGGCAGACGTCGTGGCGGTGCAGTTTGATCGCGTTGAAGTCGGCATTTGAGACTTTGATGTGGAGGGGATAGGTCTTGGTGTTCTGTGTGGCAGTGACGGTCAGGCCTGTCTGAGTCGTGGTCCCGCGGATGAGTGAGAGCATTGTTTTCAAACTGGTCAGTGGCTCGCCGGACCAGTTGATGGTGATGGGACCGAAGACGCGGTGTTCGATCGGATTCCACTTGGAGGCTCCGGTGGGATAGTGACCGACGGTGATCTCCAGGCCGGTCTCGTCGGCGAATTCTTGGAGGGCGCGTTTCCACAGTCGTGGGCGACAACCATTGCTGCCACCGGCGTCGGCTTCGATCCGCAGACGTCGGCTCTTGGAGAAGCGGTCTCGCCCCGACGCTTGCCACCACGAGCGGATGGCGGCGACCGCGAATTCGCCGGTGTCGCCCGACGTGCCGACCGTGATTCTCGCCGCGTTGTGCGTCAAGTCGTACACGCCATAAGGCACCGCCTTGCAAACCGCGTCGTGAGGGAAGTCGTGAGCGTTCACTTCATAGGCCGTTCGGCGATAGGTCTGGCCCGCATTCTTGAACTCGCCGATCAGTTCCTTTTTCTTCGTATCCACGCTGATCACCGGATCGCCCACCCGCAGAAATTCCTCACGCCGCTCACGCAAGTATTGGAATTGGCGATCACGATCCGGATGCGGCGGTCCCGTGAACCGTTTGACGTTCACACGCAGCGCAAAGCCCAGTTTCACGAGCAACCGCCGCACCGTTTTCGCCGAGTGCTTCAGCCGTCGGCCGAGTTCGCTCAAGCTCAGCCGCACGAACTTGCGTCCCGTGACTGGAGAACCGCCCGTCACCGGCTCGACCAACTGGTTCAGAGTCTGTTCGAGCGACGGCTCTTTTTTTCGACAGTCGGCCGACCGGCTCCCGGCAATCGCGTGCGATCCACCGGCCGCCCTGCCAAACCGTCGGCTAACTCCTGACGCCCGCGACGAATTGTCTCCGGATGCAGACCGGTGATGACCGCCATCCGCGTGTCACCGCCATGACCCCAACGTTCCGACTCCAACGCGACCACCCATCGCCGCTGTTGCTCATCCAACCGGCTGAGCACCACATTCCAATGCCGATGACGCTCACGATCGGCATGTTCCTCCGACCCGCAGCACACGTCGCAACCACACTCATGAACTTCCAACGCGACCATCGTGATCCCTCCTTCCCTGGAGACACGCGATCTGTAACATCAACAGCCAATTTCACGAAGACATTCTTCCAAGCCCCCTTAG
>JBEBGB010000339.1:0-5570 GCA_040081675.1 Vicinamibacterales bacterium | reverse complement strand
TGATCTCGCTCCCCAGCGTCGGATCGAGGCCAACCAAGTGGACTTCGCCGCGAACGACCACCGCTCGCGCTACCGCCACCGCCACCGCCAGTCCTTGTCGTCAAAGCGCGTCCGCGTCGAAGCGTCGAGGAGTTTATCCTCACCCTCGACGTGCATCGCTTTGGCCGCGGCGGCCCAACCAGATCGTGGCCCACGGGCGGCTCGTACGACCAACCGGCCATGCTCGGCTTGCAGCTCAACGTCCTCCGGCAGCTGCGCCTGTTCGAGTAAACCCTTCGGGACACGGATGCCCCGGGAATTGCCGATACGGACGATACGACTCTTGGCTATCATGTGACTACATTGTAATCACGACTGTTCGTGCTCGCAATGTGCGTGGATTCAGCAGGTTAACGTGACGCATGAGCCGCGCGCGGACACGTGCCAGCGCGCGTCGGCTCCATTCGTGGGTTATGCCGTCACTTCTTCGTACGAGAATTCAGGAATGCCTGCTCGCTCCGAAGCATGTTCAACCGTGATTGCTGAAATGTTGCCCTCCGCGTCGATGTCGAGCAACGTGTTCTCGTCGAGGTCACGGGTCTCAGTGACGGGCACATTGCGGAACTCGATATGCAACGTGTCTGTTTCAGCGAAATACCGAATCTTCATGGTGTGAACCTCCGGTCGAAGAACGCATTGTGGACTGTTTCGCCGTCGGCCAGAAGGATGACCCGAAGAGCACGCCCTTCAGCCTCCGAAATCCGCGCCCAGCGTCTGATCCGTCCGTCGGCCTGAATGTGCTCACGAATCGGCGAATCGCGAGCCCGTTCGACCCACTCGTCTCGGCCCTCGCCGCATGTTGGATGGCAGGACTGCGCCGCCGCCGGTTCCCTCTCACGCCGATTCGTCGCGGTACGTCTTTAGCGCGTACTCCCTGACATCGACACCGTTCTCAGAATACCCGTCTACGATGATCACTTCGGACGGGTTGGTGAGGGCAATGCAGCAAAACAGATCGCCGTCGCGCACTTCTTTCCGCCAGCGCGACAGCATGAACGGATGAATCTCAAGGGCGTTCGCGACGGCTTGCACTTCGACGCCCTTTAACTGGCTGAGCTTCACGGCCTTGAGCTTGAACTCCAGGCTGTACTGACCCAAGCCCAGTGCGACCGCCTGGCGCACCGGCTGAACACGCGCCCTCGAAAACGTCTCGGCTATCGCACGCCGGCCGAGTGCTTCAATAACACCTAGCTTTGTTGCGGAGCACACTTGAACTCAAACCGCATGCCTCTACCCGGCGATCAGCCTTCGGAGCCAACGTTCGGACTTGTACACCAGCGCGCCAACAAATTGCGCGAATAGGCCCACAACGACGCCGACTACACTGGCAAGCCACACTTGACTCAGCCAGAGGGTGCAGCGCACCATGACCAACCCAGCCACGGCGAGACCACGCGGAAGTGTGACCTGCACCGGCACGCCCAAAACAAAATTCGATCGCGTCTGCAGCCTGACGGTGGCGCCCTTCAGTTGTGTGCTGACGAACACAGCCGGTGCGTCATCATCGCCTGGTCTCGTGCATAGGCAGTTCAACTCGAGGAGCTGCCCTCGGTTAAAGACCGGCAGCATGTACTCGCGGGAGTGGTTGTAAGTGTCCCCATTGGCGCGGTGTCGGCACTTCGCCAGGCGGGACGGCCAAGGCTGCCGCGAATGCGTCCGACCACTTGACGATGTAGGGCGTGCCAACCACCGCAGTCCGTTCGTTCAGAAGGATCGTTTCGCTTGTCGTGTAAACCTTCAACGGAACGTTTTCGAAGTCGCGGGTGCTCGCATTCTCGATCTCGATCGACACAAGGTACAGATTCCGAACGGTCTGATCGCGCCAGGACACCCTCACTGAGCCGAAGACGGCGTCGTCGGCAGACAGCGCCATCCGCTCGCTTCGGGTTGAATACCTGAACCCAACCGTCTTCGCATGAAGCTTCGTCACCACCGCCGAAATGAACGCTCCAACCAGCAAGGAGATGATCGAGACTGTGAGACGGTTGTCGAAAACGTCAGCTAGGTTCATGGTTGTGAATGATGCGGGCTAACTAGTAGTAGACCGACCGGCATATCCCAGCCGACCCTGCGAGGCTCGCAGGATAACGCCAAACCGACCTGAATAACACTCCGCCAGGTCGCCACATATCGCGGCTGGACGGAATCGGTCCTCCCTGGTCGCCTTGTAGGTGCCTATCGGGAAAACATCGCCATCCGACGGCGCCGTCGGATGGCGGTGTGATGCTGATGCTCAGGCAGGAGCTGAGCGGTCGGCCAGACGGTCAACGTCTTCTACGGAGAGCGAGCGGGCTCCGGGGCGCCGAGGAAAGACCGGCACGCCGCGATCGAACCGCACGTCCGCGTCGGCGATCCGCCGAAGGAGGGCTTCGACGAAGTCGTCAACGCGCTGGCCCGCCAGGCCCGCCAGGTCAACGAGCCTCGCCTTCAGCGCGGCGTCCACGATAATCGCGGCATCCGGCATGCGACCGTCATTGTCGCCATGATGCCGTCCCAATCGCGAATTCTGGAATTATATAGAGAGGCGAGAGAAGAGAAGAAGATGACAAATCCGATCGTCGCGCTGGCCGCTCTGCTCGTGTCGATTCTCGTTTCGCCTGCTGCGGCTCGTGCGCAGCAAACGACCATCGCGCCCGCCTCGTGCGAGCGGTTGGCATCGCTGACGTTCCCGAACACGACGATCACGCGTGCGGAGGTCGTGGCGGCGGGCGCCTTCACTCCGCCCGCCGCGGGAGGGCAGCAGGGTGGCGGCCTCTCGCCGGCGCTCGGACCCGGCAGAGCGGCAGGCGCCGGCCCCGCCGCTCCGCCCAATGCGCAAGGTGGCCAGGGCGGAGCGGCGGGTGGTATCCCCGACGTGCCAGGGCGCGTGACCCTCGCGACGGCTGGCTTGGGCCTCGGCTACAACGGCGACCGCCCCAACGCGCAGTACCGCGAGCTGCCGGCGTTTTGTCGCGTGACGGCAACGCTCACTCCTTCCGCGACGTCGGACATCAGAGCCGAGGTGTGGCTGCCCCTATCCGGCTGGAATGGCAGCTTTCGCGGAACGAGTCCGAATGGGACGGGCGGCAACCCGAACTACACCGCGATCGCCAATGCGCTTCGCGACGGCTTCGCGGCGGTGAGCATGGACACGGGCCACCGCGCTGGCGACGCGACATGGATGCGCGATCCGGAAAAGCTGCGCGACTTCGGCGGCCGCGCAATCCACGAGACAACTGTCTTGGGCAAGGCGCTCACCGCGACGCTCTACGGCAGCGGGCCGAAGTTCTCCTACATGCTCGAATGCGGCGGTGGCTCGACGGCCGCTCTTGCGGAAGTGCAGCGCTACCCGGCCGACTACGACGGCGTGGTCGTCGGCGGCTTCGCGGCCTACTGGACACGCCAGGTGTTTGGTCAGGCCTGGGCGTGGCAGGCGGCCAACCAGAGCGCCACGAGCTTCGTCCCACCCGAGAAGTTCCCGATGATTCACGACGCGGTGCTGAAGGCCTGCGACGCGCGAGACCAGGTGCGGGACGGACTCATCGAAAACCCGACGCGATGCGCCTGGGATCCGAAGGCGATTCAGTGCACGGGCGCCGACCAGGCGAGCTGCCTGACCGCCGCGCAGGTAGAGACTGTTCGCAAGCTCTACGCCGGCCCGACCAATCCGCGGACGGGCGAGAAAATCCATTCCCCCATTTACCGCGGCAGCGAGCTCGACTGGGCATGGCTCATCGCCGGCGAGGCGCCGATCGCCAACGCCGTGATGCGCGACTTCGTACTGGCCGATCCCGCGTGGAACATTCGGACGCGGCCCGTGGACTTCGACGGCGACGTGGCACGCGCGGACCGACCGGAGCTGGCGGTCATGAATCAAGTCAACCCAGAGATCTCGCCGTACGTGGCCCGCGGCGGCAAGCTGATCCTGGCTGGCGGATGGGCCAATGCCATCGTCCCGCCAGGGGCCATCGTCGATTACTACCAGAAGGTCCGAAGCGACGCTCGGACGGAATCGGGCACAGAGCGCCGTACGCCTGTACATGGTGCCTGGAATGAGCGAGTGCAACGGCGGTCCTGGCACGGACACCTTCGACCTGCTCGCGGCGATACGCCAATGGGTGGAGCAGGGCCGAGCGCCCAACGCGATCGCGGCATCGCGGGTCGAGCGTGGCAAGGTGGTGCGGACCCGTCCGCTCTGCCCCTATCCGCAAGTGGCGACCTACCGTGGCACCGGGAGCACGGACGAGGCCGCAAACTTCGTCTGTCGGGAGGAAGGTCAATGACACGGCTTCGCGCCAGGCGGCTACTACTAGTAGGGGAGTGAGCCCTTGCAGAATGACCGGTATCCCGCGGAGTTGGGCTGGCCGCTCTGGCCGCGTGGAACGCCTGGGCCGCCTGGGCCGACAGGGCCGCCTGGAATCTCGTCTGCTGGGACGGCAAGGCCGCATGGGACGCGCGCGCCGCCACGGCCGACTTCTATCCGGCGCTCGGCGAGGAAGTGCTGCGGCTGTTGCGGGAACTGGAGGGCGCGGCCTGAGCGATTCAATTTTTCGTTCACCGGTGCCCGCTTCGGGTGTATAACGTGCGGGTTCAAGCGGCTGCGTCCTGGGCCCGAGCACCCCACTCTGTATATGTGCAGCCAGTGAGTTGAAAAGAGGAGAAGGAAGAGGCCATGGCAAAAGGCGACGACATGCAGAAAGAGGGCGCGCACGAGGAAGAGTCGCGCGTTTCACGCCGCGATTTTCTTCGGGTGGCTGGAGTGGGCCCAGTACTGACAGCGGCCACCGCCGCCGCGGTGACATTCACGGAGTCCACCGCGTTTGCGCAGAACCGCTGGGACCATGAAGCCGATGTCGTCGTGGTTGGCAGCGGCGCGGCCGGCTCCACGGCGGCGTTGATCGCGCATCAGGCCGGCGCCAAGACCATCATGCTGGAGAAGGCGTCCTCTGTCGGAGGCACGACGGCGAAGTCCGGCGGCATGTACTGGATTCCGAACAACTTCCGCATGCACGAACGCGGCGTTCAGGATTCCAGGGAAAACTGTCTGCAGTTCATGTCCAGGCTGGCCTATCCGACGTTGTACAACCCGAAGGCTCCAAGATTTGGCATGCCGGAACTCGAATTCAGCTGCTTCGAGGCCTTCTACGACAACGCCGGCCCCATCGTCGCCGAACTGAGAAAAATGGAAGTCGGCGATATGCAGCCGGGCCCGACGGACTACTACGCCGAGGCCGCCGGAGACCGCTACGCGGAGCTGCCCGAACACTTTCCACACCGCGGGCGCTCGCTCTATTCGAGCACGGTGACCGGCGACCGCCATCCCGGCAATACGTCCAGGACGTACAACGAGCAGAACGGCTGGTTCCTTATTTCCCAGTTCCGAGCGGCCATTCGTGCGCGCGGGATCGAGGTGTTGCTGAAGCATCGGGCCACGCGGCTGGTGCTGAACAGGAGCCGGGAGGTGATCGGGATCGAGGCCACGACGGACGGAAACAAGACCGTCACCTTCCGCGCGCGGAAGGGCGTCATCTTCGCCACCGGCGGCTTCACGG
>JBEBGB010001174.1:0-1354 GCA_040081675.1 Vicinamibacterales bacterium | reverse complement strand
ACGTCGCGATCGCCCGTGACCGGGTCTGCGGAGAACGCGACGCCAGCCGCATCCGCACGAACCATCTCTTGCACCAGGACGCTCATTGCCGCGCACCCGGCCGCGTCCGCCTGGTACGAGCGCACACGCGCATCGTGCGCCGAGGCCCAGACGCGGCGCACGGCGTCGAGCACGGCCTCAGGTCCCGAGACGTCGAGGATCGATTCGTAGAGGCCCGCGAACGACGCGCCCGCCTGATCTTCCGCAGCCGATGATGAGCGGACGGCGACTGGCACGTCGCCAAACGCCTCGAGCGCACGGCGGATGCCGGTTTCGACGTCCGGAGGCATTGCGCCTTCTCTCACGTGCTCCGCCAGCGTCGCCGCGCTGAAGCCGTTCGTTCGCGCGAATGCCTGCGCAGCGGCCGACGTGATCACGAATCCGCGCGGGACGGCGAACCCGGCGCGTGTGAGCTGTGCGAGCCGGCCAGCCTTCGCCCCCGAGCGGCGGACGTCGTCTGCGCCGGCGGCGCTCAGGTGCAGAACGAAGTCGGCGGGATCGGCTGTGGACTCGGGGCTCGAGGCTGCAAACGTGTTGGTTGCTGCAGTCATTGCCTTCGCCTTCCTTCCTTCTTCCTCACCTTTGCGCGAGTTCGCGCGTCCTTGATGACCGATTCGAGAAGCCACTGCACGCGCTCCGCAGTCTCGCCGCTGGAGTTGCCGCAGTATCCGCGAAATGCCGAGGCCGTTGACGCCGACACCAGCACCACCAGGATGTCGGACAGGCTCCGTCTATCCGCGTCGGTGATGCCGGGCACCCATTGATCGATCAGGCGTTCCATGTAGGCGCGCCTGCGAGGCACGGTCACCTCCCGGCGAATGTCCCAGACCAAGGGCGAGTTGCCAACGGGACCCAGCAGGTCGGCCACCTGGTTACGGTGCTCGAAGACGGCTTCGAGCGCTGGACCGAGGTTGCCTTCGCTGAAGTCGACATCCGTCGGTGTCGGCACCAGGGCGTCGGCGTGGGCAACAGTCGCCTGGAAGAGGTCTGCGCGCGTCGGGAAGTGTCGATAGACGGTAGGAATCGACACCGCAGCGTACTTTGCGAGTTCAGGGAACGAGACGTCGGACGCCCCCGCGCGCCCCTGGGCCAGAAAAGCCTCCACGATCCGCCGTCGCGTGGCCTCGGTCTGATCACGCCGGAGCGCGCTCGCATAGCGGCGCGGCGTCTTCTGTTTCACTCGAGAAGGCATTTAATTGATGTGATTTCTATTACATCAATATCGATCTGTCAACCGGTGACATTCGAGATGTGCCCCCTCTCCATCGTACGGAATCCTTGTGGCCAGATAGGAGACAATCTGTCATCACCCGCG
>JBEBGB010001173.1:0-1355 GCA_040081675.1 Vicinamibacterales bacterium | reverse complement strand
AGAGGTGGTCCCAGGAATTCGGACAGAGGGTTAAGTGAAGATTCTGCTCTAATTCGCGGCGCAAGCCGCGTGAATAGGAGCAAGGCAGATGAAACGACCCCGCCGCAATCACTCGGCGACATTCAAAGCGAAGGTGGCGCTGGCAGCGCTTAAGGACGAACAGACGCTGGCGCAGTTGGCCCAGCGTTTTGACGTGCACCCCAGCCAGATCACGCAGTGGAAGGACGAACTCTTGCAGCGCGCTGCGGAAATCTTCACCACGGCAGCCGACAAGCGCGGGCCGTCGCCGGATCTTAAGGCGCTGCACGCGAAGATTGGCCAGCAAGCCCTGGAGATCGATTTTTTGGCGGGCGCGCTCGGTCGCGGCAACGATGCGAGCGCAAAGCGATGATCGACACCGATCATCGCCTTCCCGTCGTTCGGCAGGCGCAGTTACTGGAGCTTTCGCGCTCATCGGTCTACTACCTGCCCCGGCCCACTTCGGCAGAGGAGCTGGCCTTGATGCGCCGCATCGATGAGCTGCACCTCGAGCGCCCTTTTGCGGGCAGCCGAATGATGCGTGACTTTCTCAAAGGCGAAGGCCATTTCATCGGTCGCAAGCACGTCGCGACGTTGATGAGGACAATGGGGATCGAGGCGTTGTACCGCAGGCCCAACACCAGCCGGCGCCACGGCGCACACAGGATCTACCCGTACCTGCTCAGGAACCTGGCGATCGAGCGCCCGAACCACGTCTGGGCGATGGACATCACCTACGTGCCGATGGCCCGTGGGTTCGTCTATCTCGCAGCGGTCATCGACTGGGCGAGCCGGCGGGTACTTGCCTGGCGCGTGTCGATCAGCATGAGCACCGAGTTCTGTATCGAAGCACTGGAGGAAGCCCTTGCCCGCTTTGGCACACCCGAGATCTTCAACACCGACCAGGGTAGCCAGTTCACCAGTCTGGAGTTCACCGAGGTGCTCAAAGCAAGGCAAATCCAGATCAGCATGGACGGCAAGGGCTGCTGGCGCGACAACGTCTTCGTCGAGCGGCTCTGGAAGACGATCAAGTACGAGGAAATCTATTTGCACGCCTACGATACCGTCAGCGATGCGCGCGCCGGAATCGGCAAACACATCGCGTTCTACAATCAGCATCGCCCGCACAGCGAACACGGCGGCGACACACCGGATGCGATGTACTTCGGAAACCTTGAAATGAAGAAAGCAGCATGACCATGATCCGGGTTATCCACCGTGCCGCGCGTTCGCGTTCGTCGCAAGCGACGCCCGCGCGGCCCCGTGGATAACTCTCCATCGGCAGAGGCTCCACTTAAAAACCCGAAAAAACTGTCCAACTACTTGGGACCACCTCT
>JBEBGB010000338.1:0-5582 GCA_040081675.1 Vicinamibacterales bacterium | reverse complement strand
CGAGTAGGCAGAGGCTACCGACAAGAAAGGCTCGTAGGTGCATAAGGATGCTTTCTGATACTGGTAGGGATTCTACGAATTACCGCCCTGCAACCGCCGTGCCAAGGCGGCACGCAAGAACGATGCCATGAATCTAGGCGGGATCAAACTCGATGTGCAGGTGCTCGTTAGGGCCATTCTCATCTTCGAGCAGCACATCGTAGTGCTTCCCGAGACGGCGTTTGGCGGTGGCCCGTAGCTGGTGCTTCTGCGTCGTCGACAGATCACGCGTCCGGAAGTCCAAGGCCCGATCCGAGAAATGCAGCGACCCCGGCATATGGACATGGTCGTTGCCCGAGGTACAGACTCGGTCGCTGAAGCCGAGTTCGTTGGCGGCGTTCAGGAAGGCCACGGCGATGATCGTCTGCGGGGAGACTTTTACCCCCGAGGCGAATTTCAGTAAGGCCATACCGCCGAACTATCGTTGCCGAAGTTCCCGAAGCACTTCATCGATCTTGTCTTCCATGCGGTCGAGACGAGCGCCCTCGTATCGTTGCTGCGTTTCGACCACGGAGAGGCGTGACCCGACGACTTGCGCGCTGTACGCATAGCCGACGAACGCAGAGACCAGCAAGGACAGAAGCGTCAGCCCTATGGGAACAAACGCCCTCCAGCTAGGATCGGGGAGTGGGGACGCGTCTTTCGAGAGAGAGAGGCTAGTCATTGAGTTCCCCGTCCATGAGCCGCTTGAGTAGTCTTTCCGCCTTGGCGAGCCGTCCCTTCTCAATGTAGGACAGATGCCGTTTCGCGCGTTCCGCTATCGTCCAGGCTTCCAGGGCACTCAGGTCGTTTCGGGTGAGGGACGGATCCGCCTTGAGTCGCTGTGACCCTACGCCCTGCGCCCCGCTCGACTTCGACGGAGGAATGGCGTGTTCGGCCGCTTGGCGATTCTTGGGTGCTCGTTCATCGACGATATTCTGGACGCGACGGTCGAGTGCGTCGTCTAGGGCAGAAGCGCCCTTCGAGGCGGTAGTCGAAGGGTTGACCGGCGCGGTTGACGCTCCGGCTCCTCGGTCCAATAGCTCGAAGCCCTCCGGCCCCATCACGCCGTACCGCTCCCCTGGACGGACCCGATAGTCGACGGCCTCGGGACCGATCAGCCGACGCATACGACCCGCACGATCATACACAACATACTGCTTGCCCAAGGCTTGCATCGAGGCCGTCCGGTTCAACGCCTCCGCACTCGCCATCGACTCCCCACTAGCATTGGGGCCTGTGGAGGTATCATCGAGGACTTCGATGGTCGGGGCCGTACGCGGAGGTCGCTCGGCTGCCCGGATGGGCTCTGTCGACAACATGGTCCGTGGAGCCGAGGCCGTATCGGGTGTCGTCGTAGGCGTCTGGCCTCGTCGTGTCGCCGCAGTACGTGCGATGGCGTCCTCAGCGACATTCGCCCGGCGCAATCCTGCCACTTCAACTGCCGAGAGCCCCTCATACGACGAAGGCCCTCCCGGCGTGCGTGGGCCGCCCTCTGGCCCGCCCGCTCCCCCCAATCCGTCATCCGCCGCAGCCGCGGCCTGCCGAGCCGCTTCCTCGCGATCCGCCAAGTCGCGAGCAATCTCGACTTCACGTCGGTAGCGAGCCTGCGCGTTGAGACTCGCGGCATCCGACGCTTCTCGGGTAGCCGTGGCCTTCTGCTGCTGTTCGTACCATTGCCGGTCTGCGGCCTGCTCCGCCTTGGTCGCCTGTCCTTCAAGTGAATGCGCAGCCCGACGCTTGGTGGTTGCTGCTTGACGCTCTTGGGCGATGGCCTCGTCGAGACTCTCAAGGCCCTTTTGCGCAGGAGCCCCGGCCTTCTCCAGTCGCTGAGAGAGACTTCGTTCGAGTTCTGACTTGAACGCCACGAGAGGCTCCGTGGCGCTTTTGGTCGTGCCACGAAGTCGTGACGAGATGTTCGTCAGACGTTTTTGCTCCGTTAACAGATCGGCCAGATCCTCCGGCAACTTCGCGGCTTCTATTCTCCGCGCTAGGTCATCCTGGAGACCTGTGACGGTCTTTCGTGCTTGCGTGAGGAAGGACGCAGATGGGGCGCCATTGAGCCCAGCCTCGATCGACAACAGTTGCGCCGCGGGCGATGTACTCGCGGCCCCCGGTGCGGTCCCCCACCGACGAAGGGCGGTTCCCGCGCGTTCGACAAGCTCAGGTGCCGCGACGAGGGCGGCCCCGATAGGTAACTGCCCCAGCGATTTTCTTCCGGCTCCGCTCCCAAGGACGTTATGGATACCGGCGACACGAAGAGGCCATGCGGCCGTCTTTCCAGTACTTTCAAGCACACGCCCGGCACCACGGGCTGCGGTCTTGGTCGCCGTAAGAGCGGCGGCCGGGGTCACAGGCAACACTCGACCAAGCACGGCCGGGCCGACCAGGTCGCCTGCCTCTTGTGCCAACCGATGCGGATCACTGGCTGTTTGCCTCAACGTCTCGGTCGGTTGTGTCGCCGGGGACATGGGGTCCAGGAGCACACCCAGCGGATTTCGCATGATCTCGATCGCCCCGCCTGCGGTACGGGCCTGATCCAGCATCGCGCCGGGAAGAGAGGCGACCGTGCCGAGAGGGTCGTTATAGACGGCCTTCGCCCCCTCGTACAGCGTTTTTGGCGTACGGAGAATACGCTTACCGAACGTAAGTGGCGCCCCTTCCCGGATCGGATCGAGTATCCCCCGGCGCATGGCCGCGCCGACGTCTGCGGCTTGGTCGACGACGGGAGCTTGCGCCGCGATGTTCGCGTCTCGGCTCGCCCGTTTGTCGGCCAGAGACGGCTGCGGCGGCTCGGCGTCCACCTGGGCCTTCGCGGCTTGGTACGCCTGCACGTCCGTCAATTCTTGCGCGGATTCAATCTCGTAGTCCGCGTCTCCGATCGTGATGCGATACGTGTATTGGGCCATGTTATCGCACCCGACGCACAGTCACCCCCGGGGGTAGCGCCTCCGGAGACGGCTCGTCCGCCCCGGATTCTTTCATGTTCGCCATGACTTCAATCAGGTGCCACTTGATGGCCGCGCTCTCTGAGGTATCGGTGTACGGGTCTGGGACCATAGGCGCCCACACGGTCTGGATGTCCACATCTGACGGACGGCTCCCCTGCTGCCCTACGGCGAGATTGCCCGCGAGTGCCTTTCGAGCGTCCTGATAGGCCCGAAACTTCGGGTCCGTGCCGAAGACGGCTGCCGCGCCTCGTTTAAGCGCATCAACCCGTTGCGCCGGGCCAATCCGAGCGATGATCCCATCGGCCAACGTCTTCATCTCGTCAAAAGAGCCTTTCACCATCTTTCGCGCCTCGGCCTTATTGCGCATTACGGCGGTGATCGGATTCGTTTTGCCGAAGAGATTTCCTGGGAGGGGCACTTCCTCCGCGCCAGACGCCGTAAAGCGGAGCGCACGGGGCGTTCCCTCTGGCGTGTAGAAGATCTGGGGCTGTGGAGCCTGCGGGTCTTGACGCGGCTGCGGCTCGGAGACAAGCTGGTAGTCCTGGGGCAAGGCTCCGGCGATCTTGGTCCACGTGCCGTTCTCGAACAGTTCGACGGTTTGCTTATCCGCCGAGATACGTACCAGCGGCTTCCCCTGCGTTTGAAGCGACTCCGTGATCTTTATGACGTCGGCCGGGTCGCCTCCCTCACGCAAGTAGGCCGCGATAAGCTGCTGCGCCGGGGCACCCGATTCCAGCCCTTGCGCCAGTGCCATACTCGCGATGCGCTTCTGTCCATCCTCGCGTTGGTCGGGCATTCCGGCGAACGTCTCTGGCCCTCGAACCGGCTCGGCCGCTTGAGCGCCTGGAAGTTCAACAGGCGCGGGAGCCGCTGCGGGTAGTCCGTCTGGCGACTCCACGGTGCCTGGCATCGCGACCGTCGAGGGGCTCGCCGGAATCACCCCAAGAGTCGCTCCCGGCCGAAGTAGGGACGTGGTGCCGTACTTCTGCATCTCCGCTTTCAGCACGGGATCTGGCTGGTCGCCCGGCATGAGCGTTTGCAAAACTTTCAGATGCTTCGTGAGCGCATCGGCCTCGGCTTTCTGCGCGGCTTCCGTACGGCGAAGGCCCATCAGTTCATCGGCGTCGGCGTCGATTCGCCGTTCCCGCTGCCGGGCTAATTCGTCCTGTTCCTTCTGCCGTTGATCCATCGCCCGCCGAAGCATGGCCTGCTCCAAGCGATCCGCAGCCGCGACTCCTGGATTGATATACTGCGGCATGTCTATCGTCCCCAGTTGGCGAGGCCCGAGAGAATCGGAGCGGCCACGGTCCCCACACGCTCGCCGGTACTCGGCCGACTCGGCTGGAATTGCCGTAGGGCATTCATGGTGGTGGTGCTGTATTCAGGCGGTTTCAGTAGGCGTTCGAGCGCGGCCTTCTCCGTCGCCGAGAGGGCCTGCATGAACTCGGGCGACTGCGCAGGCAGGGCCTGCGTGTTATACGGCCCAGCCTGTCGATTCTTATACCACGAGGCGCGATAGACATCGGCCATCGCTTGCCGTCGCTGTTGATCTTCGAGTTGGGCTCGGGTGACTTGCTGATTCTCGAAGTCCCGTCCGGCCTGCTGATTGGCGTCGTCCCGTGCGCCCCGATTAGACGTGGCCGCCTGCGTGGCCCCCGAGACAAGCGGGCCTGCTACTCGCGCAATGCCGCTGAGCGTGGCGAGCGTCGAGCCCGTCGTGGCCGCGGGAGCGACGGCCGCGAGAGAGGCCGGAACGGACCCAACAGACGCTGCCGCGCCAGTCGGGCCAAGGACCGCACCACCGATCCCGGCGATGGCCGGAAGCGCCACTCCGAGGGTCATCGCAGCCGCGACCCCGCCGATCAAGAGCTTCTCCCACCCGGACATGGGCTCCCCTAGGGCCTGTTTTTCCTTCGCTTCGGCCATTGCCCGCTGTAGCGCCGGGTCTTTTTGCATGGCGTCACGAAACGCCACCACGCCCCGGAGCCCACCGCTTTCGATCCCGGTCTGGGCGTACTGGCTGAGCAGCGTCTGCGATTCTGGGGAGAGGTCTTGGAACTGTTTATCGCGGAGGAGCGTTTGCCCCCACGACGCACTACCCGGAAGACCCATGTATTGCGGATTTCCTACTGGCATACGTCTAGTCCTCTACGCGTTACGTGGGTCGACGACGGAACTCGTCATCGATATCGAACTCATAGGCTCGTTGTCGGATCTGCGCCCAGTTAATTGCATCATTCAACTGCGCGAGTTCACGTTGCAGCGCCATCTGCTGTTGCACCGTGAGGTAGGATTGCATTGAGGCCAGGGCGGACATGATCTCGTCGCGTCGGGCCGTCAATTCACGTCCCATCAGAGACGCCTGGAAGGCGCCGGTAGAGGCCCCGACATTCTCGGCGGCCATCCGGCCTTCCATGTTGAGATTGACGTTGGCTCCACGCGCCGCTTGCTCCTCCATGTAGTCGCGGGCAGATCGTTCCTGCTCGGCGCGCATGGCGTCAACCTGTCCGCGGATGATCGGGTCATTGGGGTTCAAGGTCAACGACTGCGATGCACGCTTCATCAGCATGTCCCACAGCGCATCGCCTCGGGGATCACGAGGCGTCGTGCCCC
>JBEBGB010001172.1:0-1356 GCA_040081675.1 Vicinamibacterales bacterium | reverse complement strand
GTCGTGTTCCTACTAGTCGGACACACGGCGACGAGGACGCGGTATGCGGTGGCAGGTGCCACGAGAGACGTGGCGGTTGCGCCGTCAGTTAACAATGTGGTTGCCGCTTCCGCGCGCCTTCGGCGCGCTCCAGAGTACACGGCGCCTAAGACACGCGGGCTCGTGAACGACTTGGTCGAGGTTGGACGGTGCATGGCCGAAGGACGTTCGTGCTGGCGCCGCGTCGGCAACCTCTGAACGTTAGCTGACAGCGCGGGAGCGTGTAGCCTCAGGAGGCCCAAGCGGGGTTGTGCCACCATGCTTGCCCTTGGCAGGGCAGCTCGGTAGTATCTCCTAAGCTCTTAGGACTTCGGCCTGCGAGGCACCATGAAGCGTTGGTGGGGTTCGGTTGCGGTTGCGGTCGCCTCGTCTGCTGCATGCGGTGATTCGGTTGTGTTGAGCGACGCAGATGGGTGGCTGGAACTCACGTACGACTGCGATGCCTTCACACCCGTTGCGGTCTCCGAAGTCGAGCGCCGCATCGTGCGCGAGTATGCGAACCGCATCGTCCTCGGGGCTTCCGCGGAGAATCGGCTCGACTCCCTCAAGACCATCGTCGAGGTCTACGACGAGCCCTCAGGTGTCGTCCTAGAAGAGGCCGTTGTCTCGCATCTCTGCACCGACGGTCGCATTGCTTCGAGGCTTGAGCTGGATTCAGCACTAACGCCGAGACCTGGGAGGAAAGCACCCCCCATCAGCCCAGAGGCGGATTCCATCCGACGCGCGAACCCAAGCCTCGTGCTGCGGTCCGGCGATGAAGCGCCGAACTTCATCGCGCCGCTCCTGGACTCTGCGTACTTGGCGGACACACCCGAGCATTTGCAACTCTCAGACCTGCGCGGCAATTGGGTCGTTCTGGACTTCTGGGCGACTTGGTGTGGGCCGTGTATAGCGATCCATCCCGGGATGGTCGCACTTGCCGACCGCTACGCGGAGCGCGACGTAATCGTGCTTGGAGTTCTCCACCGAGATTTCCCCTCGGAGGCACTTGCATACATGGAGAGGGACCTCGGCAGCGCCTACCAGACTGTCGTTGACGAAGGGAGTCGCGTCTCTGCCTTGTACAACGTCTGGGGGATCCCGCAGCTCATTCTCATTGATCCCGCAGGAATGGTCGCGGCCCAAGGCTACCACGCCGGTACCATGATCGAATATCTCGAGGCACGCTTGTCTGTCCGCGGTCCCTAGGCTGCCCGTGGCCGCCCGGCAAGGCTATGGCCGTCCCCAACGGTCGGACCTCGGGTGACAACCGTGGCTGCTTGACCGTATCAGGTGCCGATAGGACGCGCTTTGGGTTCGCCATCAGCTAACAGTGCG
>JBEBGB010001171.1:0-1357 GCA_040081675.1 Vicinamibacterales bacterium | reverse complement strand
GTTGCCAGGTTCGTGCGTGGCACACCGTCGGAGTATGCAGTCTGTCCGAGCGTGACGAAACCCACCCTGCTAGATCTTCTTGGTCGGTCTAACGCCACGGCTCACCAGCGCCGGGCGACGCGATGATACTCCCGTGCCCGGCGTCTGGTGCAGCCGGAGTTAGACGTCGCGAAGGAGCGACGCCTTCTCGATCCGTTGTGACGTAACGATGGAGACGCGCTCCGAGTTCTGCTGGGCGAAGGAGCAACGATCGCCGGGTTGCTGCATGCTCGGATCCCCAAGATGCCCGCGCGTGCCAGCGCCGCGCCCGTCCGGGCGTGCGCACGACGCATCGCCTCCGTCGACACGAGCCGGTGGCGCAACCGACGCCGGACCTCGCAACCTGTTGGCCCGACACCGACGGCGCACGCTTGATGGCCGTCGCACTTCACGGCGACTCCCGCGACCCATGCGGGCCACTCGCCCACAGCACCGAACCTGGCGCAGGCTCGTGTCGCGGAGATCACCACCGATGTTGAGTCCATCACACACGCCCGAGCGCGGCTCTGTGGTGAAGACGCGAGTGACTGAAGATGCGGGAGCGTGCTGCACTATTCGAAGGAGCGATCCCAAGAGAAGGTTCTTGTACGTCTAACGTGCCAAATGAGCCGCGTTTGTAGGCACGCGCGAGCGGGCCGAGAACGTCGGCTCCATTTGGAGGTTATGCCGTCCGTTTGTGTTTGGCCTTTGCGAGCTCAGGACGAGTCAGCCTCGCGAGCGTGCGCAATGCTTCGTTCACTGCTCGACTGTCCGGGAATACCTGTGCGACGTCGGGGTCGAGCAGCACGACGTTCGTTCCCTGTGCGTACCGCGCCGCCGTGACGCCGCGCACCGCCTTGGAGAAATCGTACTCAGGGCGCATCGTGTCAAGGTCAGCGGCGATCTTCTTTGCTCTATTCGTTCTCATATTTTCGTCGTTCGCGCTTCGTTGCGAGGCGAGCGTTAATGATGCGAGTTCGCGGTGGCCGCTCGGCGTACGAGACGACGACCAGTCGAGACGCTGCGGACACTCCAAGCACCAGGAAGCGTTGCTCCCCCTCGGAATGGTCAGGATCCGGCATGTTCATCGACAAGATGTCCCCGAATACCGACGTTGCCTCGTCGAACGAGACGTCATGATCCTTGAGGTTCGATGCGGCCTTCTTCGGATCCCATTCGAAGTTGTACGCCACGTCCAGATCTTAGCGTCGTCTGGATCGTTCCGGAAATTCGACCGGCATAACGTGACAGCTCACCCGCGCCGGTAAGCGGCGCGCGAGCGACGCGGCGGCGTCGGGTGCAGCTGGAGTTAGACCGCTCAGTTCGTGATCTGATCACT
>JBEBGB010000033.1:0-19831 GCA_040081675.1 Vicinamibacterales bacterium | reverse complement strand
CTCGACCTGGTTGAGATCTTCGGGGCCCTCTGGCGGACGCCGTCGAATCGCCGCCGTCGCAGCGTTCTTCTGTTGTGCCTTCGCGGTCAGCTGGGGAATTCGGCCATCGGGCGGGTCTACGACCAACGACGTTCGATTGTCGAACTCTCGCTCGATCATTTCGCTTGTGGTCCCCGTGGAGGTCGTGCTCTTGAACGTCTCGACATCGTTCAGCGCGGCGAGAAACACGGCATCGCCCGCGGCGAAATCAGCGTCGCCGTTGTTGAACAAGCGCGCGGCGCGCTGGCGCAACCGCTCGACTTCCTCATCACTGAGCGTGGTCTTGCCTTCGAGCGCTTTCGGTCGCTCGAGCGGCGTCGCGCTGTTGTTGAGCCAGACGCCCTGCAAGTCGGGATGCCCGTCGGGGCCAAGGGGCGGCGTCCACGTTGCGCTCGGAGGCGTACGGTCAGGCGCCGATGAAACCACGCGAGCCTGCGCCCGCACCGACGGCGCGTGTGCGCTCGCGGCGAGGAGCGTCACTATCAGCACGAGAGATCGGCGGGGCATCTTTCAACCTCCCGAGATCCGCTTGATGCGAGTGGCCGTGTCGCTGTCGGACCGTGGATTATCCGAAGCCTCGGACTTCAGGGCCGGACGTCGGCGACATGCTACACCCGTGAAGGTGGCAACGTATAATTGCGCACCCTCATTCGACTCGTGGACAAGCATCACCGCACAATGAAGAGCGGTCCGATCCGTCGCTGGCTCTGGCTCGTAAGTTCGCTCCTTGCAGTCGGCCTGTTGATCGGACGCTCGCGGGTCCCTGCCGGTGACGGCCTCGAAGCCCGTTACTTCCCTACCGAACAGGCCGACGGTGTGCCCAGCCACGTCGTCATCAACCGCCTGCAGTCCACCGATCAGATACGTGCCGACTTGGGCGCCGCCAGCCCCACTGTCTTCAGCGTCGTCTGGAGCGGCTACCTCCTGGTGTCCTCACCAGGCACGTTCGAGTTCGCGCTGTCGTCAGACGACGGCTCGCAGTTGTTCATCGACGAGCAGCTGGTTGTGGACAACGGCGGCCGGCACTCGATCGTGACCCTGCGCGGCGAGCGGCGTCTCGCGGCCGGACCGCATCGCGTGCGACTTGTGTTCACCAACAGCGGGGGTGACTTCTCGTTCTCGTGGTCCTGGGCTCGAAGCGGCCAGCCGCTGACGCCGGTGTCGGCATGGCTGCTGTCCACACGGCGAGCGCGTTACCCCGAAGCGCTCGCGGCTCGCATCCTGGATGTCGCGATTCCGCCGGCAGCGGCGTTGGCCCTCGCCGCCTTGCTATGGGCTTTGGTCGGCTGGCTGCGTACCTGGAAGCCTCGCTGGGCTCAGTCGCTGGCCGGTGCCTGCACACACGAGCCTCGCTTCTTCGTCTTTCACAGCTGCGTGCGCGACGGCATCGACCGCCGGCTGGCGGGGATCCATCTGCCTGGTCCACCGAGCTTCATTTCGCCAACACTCCTTTCAATCGTCGAGCGAATCATCGTTGGCGCGGCATTCGTCCTGCCAATCTTCTTTATCGGCCACGCCCTGGCGTTCTGGGGGCACGGTGTCATCGACGAAGAGGCCACCACGTTCGTCATCAACTATCTGGCTGACCGTCCCTTCCTGCAGGCCATCTTCGACCCCGTGCTGAACGACTGGGGTTCGTTCCAGGCACGCGAACTGGCGTACGTGTTCGACCGCATGGACGCACGCGTGTTCGCGCGGCTCCTCGTCGACTGGAAGGTGTTCCTCTTTGTGCCGGTCAGCAGCCTGCTGGCGCTCGTGGCGATGAGCGGCATCTACCTCACGGGCGCCCGCCGCGTGCTGCGCCTCGAACGGACCACGGCGCTGCTGCTGCTCTCGCTCTTCCTGAGTTGCATCGTCACTCAGGCGTCAACGCCCATCCTCTACCGATCGTCGAAGATGCTGCTTTGCGTGGCGCTGCTGGCTTTCCTGTTCCGCCTGGCCAGTCTGCTCGAGCCCGAGCGTCCCGGCGTCACCGTTCGCAACGGGTTTGGTCTGTTCGGCCTCGGTGTCGCCATGGCGTGGTGCGACCGTCAAGGCTATGCGCTGCTGCTGGCCACCGCCACGGTCATGTGCGGGCTCTGGATTCGCCAGCGCTGGCTTCCTCAGCCGACCGGTCGTGTGGCTCGCCACTACGGAGCCGTCGCCATCGGCACGACGGCGGCCACTGGGTGGGCCATCCTCTACAACAACGTCCTTGCCCCACATGCGATCCTCAGGTTGAACGGCTACTGGCCCGACCTGTCGTACGAGTCGATCCCGGTCGAACGGTTCAACGAAACCGTTGTTCGGAACACGTTGTTGATGTTTCGCGACGAGGTCAGCTACTTCTTTGGAAACGCGCCGTTCATCGTCGTCTGTGCGCTTGCCGTGGTTGTGTGGACCGCCGTTCGCTTGCATTGCCGCGTGCGTCCCGCACGGCTCGGGGCCTGGGGTTGGATCACGGGGACAGGCGTGATGTTGTCCACCGCGATTGTGGGGGCCAGCGTTGTGCTGATCGCCGTCATGGGCATGCGGCACCCGCCGGTGTTCAAGATTGCCGATCACGCCCTGTGGTACTACACGCTGGCGCTGCAGGCGCTGATGCTCTTCTCGGTCAGCCTCGCCCTCTCACAGTTGCGCAGCAAAGACGATGGCCGCCGACGCCGGTACGTTTGGGTGGTGCTGCTTCTGATGATCGCGGGCAATGTGGCGCACTATCCCGCGCAACGTCGGCTGCTGGCAGCGTCGGGCGATTGGTTCGGTAAGCAACTGGCGTTCTCTCAGCTGTACGCACAGACCTTCGAACTCGACGAGGCACAGGCGCCCGATTCTGCGCGCGTGCTGCCGTCGTGGATGCGGGTGAAGCCCGAGGCGGCGGAGGTGCATCTGCCCATGGTCGGCTACGGTCTGCTGGACGCGGTCCGTGCCGGATACCTGACACTGAACAAACGTCCGCCGCTGGTCGACGCCGGTGGACCCTACTGGCGGGAGCTGCGAGAGTTCCTCGACGGTGGTGGCTCACCCTTCCTCGAGCCGGGAGGGACGGTGGATGGCTTGACGGCGCTGCAGTCTGTAGGCATTCGCCGAATCGTCATGCACAGGGAGCAGTATCAACCCCCATCGCGAGCCGACGGCGTTGTTGATGCCGCGCGCGCCATGGGCGAGCGCGTTCGTCAGATCAGCGAACACGATGGTCTCGTGGTGATCGAGCTGGCAGACATCAGGCCGGAACCGTTACTCCGCGGGAGCTGGCAACCAGTGCCCTCGTCCGCATTCACTCTGAGTGCCTCGCACAGCGTCGAGGCGCTCGGGGCCGTGCTCGATAACCAATCAGAAACCTTGTGGAGCGGCACCACGAGCCAGGCCGGCTCCGAGTGGATCCGGGTGGACTTCGATACACCTCGAAACCTTGCGGCACTGCGGCTCGAGATGACCGATCAGGCGTTGGTCCGCTACCCCAGGCACTTGCGGATCGAGTCGACCGGCGCAGGCGGTGTCCGCACGTTGTTCGACGGCCCAGCGCTGCCAGTGCTTGCCCGAGGCATTCTCACCGAACCCGTGCGGGCGCCCATCGAACTGGCGTTCTCCGCCAACAACACGCGGTCGTTGCTCATTCGCCAGACCGGACAGTCGCCCTCGTGGAACTGGGCAATCGGCGAGCTCAGGATCTTCGAATCGTCAGTGCCGTAACGCAGATCGGACTCCCACGCCGAATGGTCAGTCTGTCCGCTTGAAAACCACAAACGTCGGGTTGATATGACGGAGTGACGATGTCACTTCGGTTGGTCCGTCGATCCGCGCGCCCGTCAAGTCACGATGCGGAGAGGGCAACCACGGAAATGGAGCCGGAGTGCGCACGGTGTAGACCGGAACGTAGCCGAGTGAGCCGGACTGCAACCCGCTGACGAGTTGTCCGATGTCGGTGTGCGAGGGCTCGGTCCTGCCGTACTCGACGTTCAGCACGAACCAACGCGGACGCTCCCAGTTCAACTGCCCGACAGAACTCACCTCGCCGTTCCGGAACCGGTCGAGCCGAGGGTTGTACAGCGTTGGAAAGACAAAGCCGATCCGCTCCCCCGGCTGGGTCACGCTGGACATGTAGCGCTCCACCACGTAGCGCGAGTCACGCAGCATCAGAATGTCGATCGACGCCACGTACAGGAGCGAATATGCTGCCGCCGCGCCAAGCAGCGCGATGGCCACCGGGCGACCGCTCGGTTGCGCCAGCCACCGCGCCACCGCCAATCCCCCGAACATCGCCGACACAAAGAAGACCGGCAGCAGAAACCGGTCGTAGTTGTAACCGACCACTGCCACGAATGTCAGGTAGTAGGACAGCGACGGCAGCGTCAGCAAGAGCGCGGCGCGCCGCGTGGCAGGTGTCCACCATGCCAACACGAAACCGGCAGCGAACGCGATGGTGATCGGCCAGCCAAGCGCCGTTCGGATCATCCGAAGGGTGAGTGACAAGAGCGCCAGCTCACCGTCGAGGGTCCGAGGGAACATGCGGTAGCCCTGGCTGGCGCTGCCGAGAATGATCTCGACGTGTGACATGAACCCACGCATGTTGAACAACAGGTTGTGTGCCGCCGCAAAGATCGCGATTGCGAGGACCACGCCGATGAGCAACCGTCGATCGACAAGTGCGCGCAGCACAGGCAACGCGCGCTGTGCATCGCGATGTGACACCCACAGCCGATGGACGATGAGCAGCGACGGCAGGGCGAACAGGCCATAGGCCTGGTCCTTCGTGCAAATCGACAGCGTCGCCGCTACGGCGTACCCGAGGATGTCGCCCAATCGAACCGAGTCCAGGAACCGCAACAGGTACCAGAACGCGAGCGCGAACCAGAAGAGATACGGAACGTCGAGGTTGGCGGTCTTCGAGTAGTAGACAAACGGAGCGATGAGTGCGAACTGCACCACGGCGATGAGGGCAGCGCGGCTGCCCACCAGTCGAAGGCCGCAGAGAAACAGCAGCCACAGGGTGCCGGCGCCGGCGCTCAGGCTGATCAGCCGACCGATGACCGCGCGGACGGTGTCGCCCGGGAGCCCGCCCGGTTCGAGCATGCCGGCGCGCTCGAGCAGCCACATCGGAGCGTGCGCAACGGCCAGCACGTAGAAGTGGAACGGCGGGTAGCGCTGGAACCAGCCGTTCGAGAAATGAGTCGACACCGCCGCCGCGACGTCCTTGGGGCTCAGTTCATCTGGTGGCCAGGATCCGACAGGCAGACCCCACCACAGCGCCGTCCCGTTGAGAACCAGCGAGGCGAGGATGATGACGGGAAGCGCTGGCCATGCTCCGGCGGATCGCAGCCAAGGTGCGGATGCAGCAATTCTCTGCCAGCCGCCATGCGCCACGGTGACGAGGAGCAACACGACCCAGATCCACTTGACCCAGTCGACCAGTGCGCTCGTCGCCTGGCCGAGCAGAAACACCGGGACGCTCGCTCGTCGTGGTGACAAACGCCACGACGGAACCGGTTGCAGCGGAGCATCGGCCATCGCCCATTGCCAGCCGAGCGCCATGTCGCCGCCAAGCTGGTTGTACTCCAGGCGCACGGCGTGAACGCCGCGTTCGAGCACGACACGGCCTTCAGCTGGTATGGGAATGTGTTGTCCGCCGTTGTCGATGACCTTTCGGCCGTCGATGTAGAGCCACGATCCATCGTCTGAGATCGTCTGGAATCTGTAGGTGCCGCTCCGAAGCACGAGGAGCCCGCCTGACCATGACACGCTGAAGGTTGTGGGCGGTCTCTTGTTCCAGGCTTTCAGCAGCGATTCAGTCGAGATCGTGCGTTCGACCGACGACGAAACAAGATCGCTTGCTGGAGTGCTGCCGCTGAAGTAGCGCGCCCGTAGCCCGGGCTCGACGGTGTTGACGGAGTTTGCAGCCAGGAGGACGGCAAGCACGCCGCTCGCACGCAGCAGCCAGCGAAATGGACCTGTGAGCAAGCTAGGCCGATTTGCGCTCGGCGACTGGTGCGCCCGGGAACAGCGACGCGATCGTGGTCACGGCGTGCTCGGCTTCGGCACGATCTGCCACCACGGTCTCGTCGCCGTAGCCGTAGTAGTCGTTCTCTCCGGTCACCTGGAGCAGCAGACCATCGCGGCGCGGGACAAACGACGTGTCCTTGTAACGCAGACCATACGTGGCGTCCGCCTGTGAGATGAGCCGCGTGATCTGACCGCGCACCGGGACAACCGATTGATCGCCGAACAGTGCGCGAGCGCCGTAGCCGGTGCAGTTCACCACCGTCTTTTCCTTCACGCGAGCAATGTCGGCCGGCGCGTGGAACTCGGCGATCTCGATCTTGCCGCCGTTGTCGGTGAAATCCTCGAGCAGGATGCGCTGGTAGCTGGAGAGATTGAACATGAGCTGCTGGTTGCGCCGCACCCAGCGCTGCCCAAACGGGTGGCTGCCCGGCTGATACTCCACGGGCGCCGGCATCAGGTCTGGTGTCAGTTCGCGCTGCAGCTCTGCGAACCTTGGCTTGCCCTCTGGCTCGCTGCGCTGCCGCGGACCCTGCTCGTCCGACACGCCGTAGTTGTCGATGTACTCGACAGGAGTGCCCGCCACGCCGAGGAAACTCTGGAACGTCTCGTAGGTCTGCCGCGCGGTCTTCGCCCACGTCTGCTTGAATTCCGGCGTCGCATGTTCTTCGAGCGCGATGCGCGAGTCCGGCGTGTAGAGGCCTGTCGCCCACGAGGAACGAACGGCGGGCGGCAACTCCTTCGCATAGATCGTCACGCGCGCACCGGCACGCTGCAGCTGAATGGCTGTCGTCAGGCCGATGGCGCCGCAGCCGATCACGGCGATGTCGCGTTCCTGCGTGGCCATGGCGCTGACCGTGGCCATCGCACCGGCTCCCCACGAGAGCGACCATCCGCTGCCGCCGTGACCGTAGTTGTGGACGACGGTTTTCGCACCCAGCTTCTCGACGTCGGTCCGCGGGCCCTGCGCCCGAAAGGGACGCGTGCAGACGGTGAGGCGCGTGATGTGATCCACGCTGAGGCGCAGCTGGGCCAACTGCAGTTGCTGTGTGGTTGTCGCCGCGCCGAACTCGGGCAACAGCCGGCAGGCGTCTACAGCACCGAGGGCGACAACCGCGCCCGCGGCCTTCAGAAAGTGGCGCCGCTCCATCAGTCTCTGCATGTAGCTGATTGTAACCGGCACCGGGCGCGTCTTGGTTCCGACAAACGACGTGTGTCTGGCCCTGCTCTGAGCGTCTGCCGACTGGCAGATGCCTTGCTCTGTTAGAACCTCGAAGCGCGACGCCCAATGACCCGGGTCGGCTCATATGCGCCAATTGTCTTCGCAGTCGGCGTTTGGTTCGGAGCCGAGCCACATGGAGAGAGGACGGTCGACCGCCCGAAGTGTCGGTGGTCCGACACCCTCGGCTGTCCCCTCGCGTGCACGAGAACTCGTATGAGACAGAGCCTCGTCCTCGTCAGGCTGCAGAATTCTGCCATCGCCGTGGAGCCGAAGTGGTCCTAGCAAGACTCCTCAAGGCGTACAGACGGCATGGCTTCGTCGCGCGTACCGGTTTGAATCCGCTGTACTTCAACGATCCAGATTCCCCGTTCACGCACTTCCAGTACGCGAGCGGCGAAAGCGTGCCCGTCGGAGGCGGACTCGCGCCGCAGGAGATTCACTTCATCGAGTGCCTGTGCGAAGGCGGGTATCGGCCCAGGAACGTCCTCATCATCGGGAACGCGTTCGGTTGGAGCGCGCTCGCGCTCGGACTGATTCTGCCAGAGGCCAGGATCGTGGCCATCGATGCTGGCATCGAGGGTAGCGCTACGGACATCGGCGCGACGCTTACCAGGACGATCGCAGCCGAGGAACATGTCTCGGTTCGTGTGGTCACCGCCTGGTCGCCGAAGGATGTGGCGTCTGTTGTGGCGTCTGCGTGTGACGGCGAGCCGCTCGACCTCGTGCTCGTCGACGGTCTTCACACCAACGAGCAACTCGCCCGCGACTTCATGGGCGTTCTTCCACACGCGTCATCCACCTGCGTGTTCGTGTTTCACGACGTGTTGCATTGGCACATGCTCGACGCCTTCAACGGTCTTCAACTCCCGTCGTCATATGAACGGCGCGTGCTGGCCAGGTGCCCGTCCGGCATGGGCGTGATCTTTCCGTCCGGCATCGACGACGTCGCCAAAGATGCCATCGACGCCTTCAGCGACGAGACGGTCGACCTCGCGGCCTTTCTGGCGTCTGTGCACGCAGACCAACAGCACCCGGGACCCGAACTCAGTCAGCGGTTGTCTCGAGGCTGGCGCATGCGTCGATTCGGGATGGCCCATAGCTACGAGATGGAAGGCCAGTTGGAGTTAGCGAGGGAACAAGTGTTGCTGGCCGCCACTGAAGGGGCCAACGACCGCGACGTGCTGTTCGAGGTCGCCGCGCACCACATGAAAGGCGAGCGCTGGGCGGAAGCGGAGCGTTACCTGAAAGCCATGCGCGCGCTCGCGCCGGAGTGGGACAGACCTGCCTACGACCTTGGTTGTGTCATGAAGAGGCTCGACCGCGTTGATGAGGCCCGTGGCCAGTTCGCCGATGCGGCAAATCTGAACTCGACATGGGCGGCCCCTCTGTACGAACTCGGCGTGCTCGAGTACCACCAGGGCGACGATGCCGCGGCGTCAGTGCATCTGCAGCGGGTACTACAGCTCGAGCCATCGTGGGCCGCACCCTGTCACGTGCTGGGACTCGCTCTGGCGCGGCGTGACGGGGTTACATCCGCGATTCCATGGTACGAACGCTCGATCGAACTAAATCCCGACAACCCGCATGTGCAGTACGACCTGGGATGCGCACACCTCGAGAACGGTGAACCCGCACGAGCAGCGATCAGCCTCGAGCGCGCCACACTGATCGATCCCACGTGGGCGCCGCCGCACTACATCATGGGTCTTGTCCGGCTCTGCCTCGGGGGCGACGTAGAAGCAATTCCTTGGCTGGAACGCGCCGTGGCACTGGCGCCAGACTGGGACGAGCCCCGATACGAACTCGGACAGTGCATGCGGCGTCTGGCGAGATGGCCGGAGGCCGCGGTGCACTTCACGCGTGTGCTCGAACGTGGCTGGCCAGACAAGGCGCTGTGGTACGAGGTCGGCACCTGGCAGAGGGCGGCCGGCAACTTGCGCGAAGCGCTCGATGCCTTCGAACACGTCCGCCAGAACACTCCCGAGTGGTTGGCTCCACACAAAGATGTGGGCATGTGCCTTCGCATGTTGAACCGACTGGCAGAGGCCGCCGCCGTGCTCCAGCATGCCGTGACGATCGAGCCAGAGTGGGCCGGAGCGCACTTCGAATTGGGCCTGACGTACCTGGCGGATCACGACGACGCTCGTGCTGCCGTCCACTTTCAGCGTGCTGTGAACCTGCGCCCGGGGTGGGAGGCACCACGCGGCGCCCTTGCTGCCCTGGATCACACCGCCCAGGCAAGTGATCGCGCCGCGCGCCTCCCCTGACCTCCGCTGATTCGACCGCGAAGAGCCGATACTCTACGCAGCCGCCCCAGTGGCGTGGACGAGCGCGAATGCATGTAATTGACCCCACAAAACGAGAAACGGCGGTCGCCGCGGCACTCGGCAAACTCTCGAACCTTGCGATGCTCCCGGAAATCGCGGTCCGGGTGATTCGGCTGGCCGAGGATCCGAACGTCACGATGTCGCAGATGGCCGACGTCATCGCGACGTCGCCCGAGCTCTGCGTCCGGATCCTGAGAGTCGTCAACTCAGCGTTCTACGGAATGCCGGGCGAGGTCCGCACCATTCAACGGGCGACCATGCTGATGGGACTCGAGAGCGTCAAGAACGTGACGATCGCAGCGAGCCTGACGCGGCTGTTTCACGGCAGGCCACTGTCTCCGAAGTTCTCGCCCAAAGACCTGTGGACGCACAGTCTCGCAGTGGCGGCGGCGACGCGCCTCATCGCGGTGCGCTCGAAATCCGGCGTCGTGGAAGAGGCGTTTCTGGCGGGGATGGTGCACGACGTGGGGCTGATCGCGGAACTGCAGCTCGATCGCCAGAAGCTGGCTACCGTACTCGCCCGCATGGAAGACGACGAGGCTGCCGATCTTCTGGCGGTTGAAGAAGCGGCGTTCGGGGCCAATCACCAGGACTTCGGTGCCGGGTTGCTTCGGGCGTGGAAACTGCCTCGCATCTTCTCGCTCGCAGCCGGGTGGCACCATCGCCCCTTCGAGTTGCCCGTTGCCGACCGCGCGCTGCCGGTCATGGTCCACGTAGGCGACCGCCTTGTCGCGGCCTGCGCTCCGGGGCTTCAGCTTGATGACCCGTCTACCGAGATCAGTGAAGCAGCGCTCGATTCTGTGCGCTTGACAGCCGCCCAGATGGACGACGTCCTGGCTTGCTTGCCGCAGGCACTCGAAGAGATCAGGTCAGCGCTGAGCTAGGAGCGGCCCCGAGTTTCGGACCGCGCGCTACATCGATTCGGGAAGCGCTCAGGCGGCGACGTAGCGCGGCGAGAAGTCCACGCCGAGCAGCGTCTCGGCCTCCGCCGCTGGCATGGGCTTCCCGAACAGGTAGCCCTGAACGAGGTCTCCCTCGAGCGCCAGCACCGTGGACACCTGCGATGTGTCGGCGACGCCTTCAACGGTCACGGCCTTGCCAAGGTTGCGTCCGAGCGCCACGATGGCGTTCAGAATCGTGATGGCCTGGACGTCGCCCGTTGAGCGTTCTATGAAGCTTCGGTCGATCTTGATGCCGTCGAGCGGCAAGCTTCGCAGCAGACTCAACGACGATTGACCCGTTCCGAAGTCGTCCAGGTGAATCTCGACACCGAGCGCCTTCAACTCGCGAAGCAGCTCCGACACCGGCACACTCGCGAATCCCGACACTGCGGTCTCGGTGATCTCGAGCCGCAGGCGCCGAGGCGCAACCGAGAGCGCCGCGACCGTGTCACGGACGTTGGCGAGAAACCCCGGGTGCATCAACTCGCGTCGCGATACGTTGACGTTCATGCAGACCGTGTCGCCGCCGGGCAACCGGTTCATCTGCTCCAGCGTCGCGGCGGCCTGCTCGAGCATCCGCTGACCGACCTGAACGATGAGACCCGTTTCTTCCGCAATCGGAATGAACATGTCCGGCGGGATGACGCCATGTTCTGGATGGGTCCAGCGCGCGAGCGCCTCGAAGGCGGTGATTGACCCCGTCGAGAGGTTGACGATGGGCTGATAGTGCGCGCGGATCTGATTCGACTCCAGAGCTGCCCGCAAGTCGCTCTCGAGCGTCAAGCGGCGCCGAGCCTGCACGTGCATCGACTCATCGAAGATCACGAAGCTGGCGCCGCCAGCGGACTTGGCGCGGTACATGGCCGTGTCCGCTTCTCTGAGGAGGTCCTCGGTAGCGGCGCCTCGGCCCGTTCTGCCGCTGATGCTGATGCCGATGCTGCACTGCACCGTCACCCGCTGGCCCTCGAGCGTGAACGGCGCGGCCATGGCATGGAGAATCCGGTCGGCGACGGCTGCGGCTTCCTCCGGAGCGGTGAGCCGCTCGAGGATCAGAACGAACTCGTCGCCGCCGAAGCGACCCGCCACCGACTCGGGCCGACGCGTCACCGTGTCCCGTGATCTGACTACATTCGTCAGCCGCTCGCCCGTGTCGATCAACAGCTGATCGCCGGCCTGATGCCCGAGGCTGTCGTTCACGTACTTGAAGTTATTGATGTCGATGAACAGCACCGCATACAGGCCATCGCCCGGGTTCGCGTCCGCGGACAGCCGGCTCAGGCGGTTCGTGACCATGGCCCGGTTGGGAAGCTTGGTCAGCGCATCGACGAGCGCGGCCGCGTGAAGCGCATTCTCGGCGTGCGCGCGCTGCGACGCGTAGCGGTCGTTGCACATCAGGACGAACCCGAAAGACACGACGACCGCAACAACGTAGAACACCATGAGCGACACGGAGGTCACCACGTTCGGCGCGGTGGGCGTAACCCAGGCCTGGTCTGCGACAAGGAATGCCACACCGCGAGCCACGATGATCAAGCCGCAGACGGCGAACACGCCCGCCATGAATCTGTGACTTGCCACGCGTGCGTTCGGGCCGGACCACAGCACGTACGCGCTTCTCAGCGCAATCGTACCGGCGGTCGCAGCAGTGATGACGGGACGTAAGGCCATGCCGGGCACGAGAACCGCGAAGCAGGTGGCCAGAATCAGGTCCGCCGTCAGGAGCGCGTAGTACCACCGGCGCTCGACTGGCACGGCTTCGAAGTCGTGCAGGACAAACAGGTAGATCATCAACCCTGCTTGTATGAGGCAGGGTCCGAGTATCACGGACACCACATCTGGAGCGACGCCGCGCAGAGCACCCGTGATGAACCAGCCGGCCGATTGGATCAGCGTGGCGACGGCCCATCGGTAGGCTCCGGTCACCGCTCCGAAGTACCCGCGAGTGACCGCCAGCAAACCGCCGCCAATCAGCAGCGTGCTGGTAATCATCACAAGGACCATCGTCCGCGGGTCTAGGTTCATCGAGCGCCGACTGGTTATCGGCCTCCCCCTGGAACCCCTTGAAACCCGAATACAATCCGGCACGCGGCTGCGCTCCGCCGCATCGCTGAAGGTTTCGCGACGGCTGCTTGCGGCTCTGCCATACCATCAGCCAGACTCGTTTCCCTTCTTCTCGCTTCGAGGATCGCCATTGCGCCAATGCACCGCCGGCCGCGCGTCAGCGTCGTCGCGTCACCGGCGCCGATCCCGTGCCGATCCCGCGCCGATCCCGCGTAAACCGCGGCAAGCGGTTTGCTGACTGGAGCGAGGAAGGAGCAACTGTGCCGGAATTCCGACTGGTCGGTCGCGGCGTCCGGGTTCTCGTCTGGACTGCAGCGTTCAGTTTGTGGACCGCGGGCTGGGCTGCGGGGCAGGCCCCGTTCAGCGTCCTGCACGAGTTCTCAGGTAGCGCGACTCCCGAAGGTCCAACGGCCGCGCCCATCCAGGCTCGCGACGGCAACTTTTACGGCACGACCTATAGAGGCGGCACGTTCAACCTCGGCACCATCTTTCGCCTGACACCGACAGGTGTCGTCTCGGAGCTGCATTCCTTCGATGGCGTCAATGATGGCGCCTGCCCAACGGCTGCCTTGCTCGAAGCCGCCGACGGGAACTTCTACGGGACCACGACGCAGGGCGGAGCAATCGAAGCCGGCACGCTCTTCCGGCTGACGCCCGCGGGCACGTTCACAGTGCTCAATCGGTTCGACGGCGGACGGCCCTCTGCCCTCGTTCAGGGAACAGACGGAAACCTGTACGGCACGACGACTTACGGTGGCCACGGTGCGGGCTCAGCGTTTCGGATGGCGCTTGATGGAAGCGTCACCGTACTTCACAGCTTTGTGGAAAGCACTGAGGGCTCGTCACCCCTTGGGCTGACCCTCGGAC
This sequence comes from Vicinamibacterales bacterium, assembly GCA_040081675.1. GTDB lineage: Bacteria > Acidobacteriota > Vicinamibacteria > Vicinamibacterales > CAVVIG01 > CAVVIG01. The sequence goes on along the minus strand of JBEBGB010000033.1, from coordinate 6,401 downwards.
CCGACGGAAACTTCTACGGCACCACGCGCTTCATGGACGGACCGGGATACTGCACCGACTGCGGCAAAGGCACGGCATTCCGGATGACGCCGAACGGAACGCTCACCGTTCTTCACGTGTTCAAGGACGCAAACGAAGGCGGGCACCCATGGGGGGCGACAGGGCTCATTCGCGCTGCGGACGGTACGTTCTACGGCAGCGTGGAGTCGGGCGGTGCGTTTGGCTACGGTGCCCTGTTCCGACTCACATCGTCAGGCAACGTCACGGTTGTCCACGCCTACACGGGAGAAGATGACATCGCGTATCCGCCGTACGCCCTCGTTGAGGGAACTGACGGTCAATTCTACGGCGCAAGTCGAGGTGGTCCTTCCGGTGGGAAGATCTTCCGAATGGACAGCAACGGCTACACGACGCTTCTGGCGACGTTCACTCGGAGTGTCAATGGCAGCTACCCGCTTGGTTTCGTTCGGACGGCTGATGGGCGCCTCTACGGTGCGACAGACTCCGGAGGTGCAGCGAACATCGGCACGCTGTTCGTCGTGGACCTTGACGGAACGCTCACCGCGTTGCACCAGTTTCTCGGCACGACCGAAGGTGCCGAGCCTCGAGCACCGCTCATGCAAGCCAGCGACGGCAACCTGTACGGAACCACTCTCTACGGGGGCGTCTACAACCACGGCACGATCTTTCGAATCGCTCCGTCGGGCGCCTTCACGGTTCTCTATGCATTTGCCGGCGGACTCGACGGCGGCACTCCACGGGGCGCCCTCGTACAAGGGACTGACGGGCGCCTGTATGGCACTACCTCTCTCAACGGCGCGTATGACGGCGGCACGATCTTTCAAGTGACGCTGGGCGGCCAACTGACAACCGTGCACGCGTTCGCGGGCGGGAGCGACGGCCAATCGCCTCAGGCGGGTTTGATTCAAGCCCGCGACGGCAACTTCTACGGCACGACGATGGCCGGCGGCGATGGCGGCTGCGATCTCGGGTGCGGGACCGTCTTTCGGATGACGCCAGACGGTGTCGTGACGGTGCTCCATGCGTTCGCGGGTAGTCTGCAGCTGCCCCAACGACCTTTCGCGCCGCTGCTTCAAGCGAGCGACGGCAATCTCTACGGCAGCACGGCTGGCATGGGTTTCCCTTACTCCTCTACCGGCGGCAGCGGTGGCACGCTGTTTCGATTGTCGCTCGCGGGTACGCTGACGACCCTCCGCAGCTTCTCTTCGGCTGAGAGCTTCCCGTCGCCGGCCCCCCTCGTACAAAGTCCGGACGGCAGCCTGTACGGCGCGACGATTTGCGGCAACGACGGAGGCGCGTTCTTTCGCATGTCGCTTGACGGCGTCTTTGTGCCTGTCGCACCCGCGGCTGCCTATTGTGGGAGTGGGCGCATGCCCGTCGCAACACTCACGCTCGGGCGCGACGGGCGCGTGTACGGAACAATCTGGGTCGCGTTTGCGCAGCAGTCTCCGCCTTACATTCGCTCGTTCAGGCAGACGCTGTTCGTACTGACGTCCGCCGGCGCAATTTCACGGTTGTATGAGTTGAGCGGCGTCGAGATTGTCCCGCAAGCGCTCGTTCAGGCCGCTGATGGTGCCCTGTACGGCGTCACGTCGAGTGGCGGCGCGTCTGGAGCAGGGTTCATCTTCCGCGTCACGCCGATTGCAACCGCTCCCTCGGCCGTCACGGTCACCACGCGGGCCACAGGAGCCGTGCATCTTTCCTGGCCGGAGGTAGCCACCGCAGCCGGCTACTTGGTCAAACGGGCGGACTCGTCTGGCGGCGAGACAGTGCTGGCCTCCAATGTTGCCGGAACGGGCTTTGACGACTTGACCGCCATCAAAGGTCACCACTACTACTACATCGTCACCGCCCTGAATGCGTTTGGGGAGAGCACGCCGAGCTACGAAGTGTCGATCACTGCGGGCCGCCCGACGCCGGGCGACTTCGATCGCGATGGTCGCGCGGATGTGGTCATCGATCGGCCGTCGACGGGAACGTGGTGGATCCTCGACTCCGCCTCAGGTTTCACGACCTACACCACATCTGTGTGGGGACTGAGCGGCGACATGCCAGTCTCTGGCGACTTCGAAGGCGATGGTCAGTCGGACGTGACGATCTACAGGCCGAGCGACGGCAGTTGGTGGATGCGGTGGTCCAGTTGGGGCGGGCTCGCGTATAGCGTGGCGACATGGGGCCTGCCGGGAGATGTGTCCGTGCCGGCGGATTACGACGGCGACGGCATCACCGACCTTGCGGTGTACCGGCCGAGCACGGCAACGTGGTGGATTCTGTCGTCGAGCACGCGTCGTGCGACGTATCGCACGCACGCCTGGGGCATCGGCACGGATGTGCCCGTGCCCGCCGACTACGACGGCGACGGCAAGGCGGACCCGGCGGTCTATCGTCCGACGACTGGCGAGTGGTGGATTCTGCGCTCCAGCGCAAACTACGCCGACTACACCGCGCGCGCGTGGGGGCTTCCCGGCGATCTTCCAATGCCGGGCGACTACGATGGCGACGGGAAGGCAGACCTCACGGTCTATCGTCCGTCCACGGCTGATTGGTGGATCCTCACGTCAAGCTCGAAGGAATCCACCTACAGGCGGCAAGGCTGGGGCAAGGGCGGAGACGTGCCGGTTCCTGCGGACTACGACGGTGACGGCCAGACCGATCTGGCCATCTATCGGCCCGCGACCCTCAGTTGGTGGATCTTGTGGTCGAGCACGAACGGTGCGACGTACAGCACGCTCGGATGGGGTCTGCCTGGCGATGTACCCGTGCGCGTGGGTCCGTAAGCACGCACCGCTGCCCTCTCTCGACCGATCTCATGGAGGCGCTGTCGCGAACGCGGGCTACATCGCTCGCGAGATCTAGTCGTAGTACTCGCGACCGAGGTGCGTGATGAGATCTTCACCCTTCATGTAGCGCAACGTGTTCTTCAACTTCATCAGCTGAATGAACAGGTCGTGCTCCGGGTAGAGGTCCTTCGCATGCATCGGGCTCTTGAAGTAGAACGAGAGCCACTCCTGAATGCCCTTCATGCCCGCGCGCTTGGCCAGATCGAGGAACAGTGCGCAGTCGAGGACGATGGGCGCCGCCAGAATGCTGTCGCGGCACAGGAAGTTGATCTTCAGCTGCATCGGATAATCCAGCCAGCCGAAGATGTCGATGTTGTCCCAGCCTTCTTTGTTGTCGCCACGCGGCGGGTAGTAGTTGATGCGAACGACGTGCGAGATGTCCTTGTAGAGATCCGGGTAGAGGTGCGGCTGGAAGATGTAGTCGAGCGCGCCCTTCTTGCTCTCTTCCTTCGTCTTGAACGACTCCGGATCGTCCAGCACCTCGCCGTCGCGGTTGCCGAGGATGTTGGTCGAGTACCAACCCTTCACGCCGATCAAGCGGGCTTTCAACCCGGGCGCGATGATCGTCTTGATCAGCGTCTGCCCGGTCTTCATGTCGTTGCCACACACCGGTGAACCGGTCTTCGCGGCCAGCTCCTGCAGCGCCGGCACTTCGGCGCTCAGGTTCGGCGCCGCGTTCCCGTACGGCAAGCCCTCGCTGATCGCCGCGTAGGCGTAGATCATGCTGGATGCGATCGCCGGATCGCTCTCGAGCAGACCCTTCTCGAACGCCGCCAGCGACGCGTGGCACGGCGCTTCGATCGCGAAAATCTCGGTGCTGCCGGCCCAGATCACCACGATGCGATCGCAGTTGTTGTCGGCCTTGAACGTGCGGATGTCGGCGATGAGCTGGTCGGCGAGGTCCTTCTTGTTCTTGCCGGTCTTGACGTTCGGACCATCGAGACGCTTCACGTACTGACGATCGAACACGGCGGACATGGGCTTGACCGCGGCGAGTTCGTCCTTCACCTGGTCGAGCAGCTTGTCCTCGAGCACGCCCGCATGTTTGGCCGCTTCGTAGCAGTTGTCCGCGAAGATGTCCCACCCGCCAAACACGATGTCGTCCAGCGTTGCGAGCGGCACGAACTCGCGAATGAGCGGCGAGCGACCCTCGGTGCGCTTGCCCAATCGTATGGTGCCCATCTCCGCGAGCGAACCAATCGGCTTCGCCAGACCCTTGCGGATCGCGAAGACGCCGGCGATGGTGGTGGTGCTGACGGCGCCAAGGCCGACGAGCAGGATGCCAAGCTTGCCTTTGGCAGGAGCGATTTCAACAGGTGTAGACACGAAGAAAAACTATATCATCATCGGTTGATGATGCCTTTTCGTACCAAGTCCAACCCGCACATGCTCATCATCGGCATGACGAGCGTGAAGATGGGCGATCGTCTGGTTCAGGTGGGTTGTTCCGACGGTGCATCGCTCGCAGCTGTGGCAGCAAAAGTCGGTCTCTCGGGAAAGGCCGTTGCTGTTGTGCCAGACATCGATGCGCAGGTGCGCGTGCGCAGAGGCGCGGAACGCGCTGGCGTGCTCGTCGAGAGCGAGATTGGACCGCCCGACAAGTTGCCCCTCGACGACTCGGAGTACGACCTCGTCATCATCGACGATCAACTGGGTCAGTTCGCGACGTTGGACAACGACATGCAGCGGGCAGCCGTCCGCGAAGCGGTGCGAGTGCTTCAGCCAGGCGGTCGCGTCCTCGCCATCAGTGGCTCGCCCGCGGCGTCGGGACTGTCGGCGCTGCTCCGGCGTGGAAGCACCGCTCCAGTGTTCGACACGATGCCCGCGCTCGAGGCCGGTGGATGCCGATTCGTGCGCGTGCTCGGCGAGCGCGAAGGTCTGCGGTTCGTGGAAGGCATCAAAGCGCGAACCTCCCCTTGAAGGGTCCCCTCAACAAAGCACTACCACGGAGGACACGGAAGAAGACCACGGCGTTCACTGCTTCTCAATGGCATGCGAAATAGCGCGCCACGAAGGAGGGCGGAGGACGCTGAGAACGTCTGAAGCCCAAAGCCTGGAGCCTGGTCTAGTTACTTCGCGGTCTTTGCCGTCAGGAGATCGAACGGCTGGAGGCCGCCAGGAGCCGAAAACCCGTTCATGTTGATCGCCTCTCCTGCCTTCTTCGCGTCGGCCGACGAATAACCTCGAAACGTCGCCAGATACGCCGCCCACATGTGGCTCGCGCGCCACGCAATTGTGCAGTGCAGCAGCACTTTGCCTTGCGCGGCCTTCATGGCTTCGTTGACCTTGCTCACCGCCTCCGGGGTGTACGGCGTATCGGTGCCACCCAGCGGAATGTGGACATACGTCATGCCCAGTTCCTTGACGAGCGCCGCTTCATCGAAGGGAACCTGCGTTCTGTCGTCCATCTCACTCTGACGTCGCAGGCTGATCACCGTGGTCACCCCAGCGGCCTTCATTGAACGGAGCGCGTCAGCCGTCGGCTGTCCCGCCACGAATGCCGGACCAACATCCGCAATGGCGGCCTGGAAGTCTTTCCGATCCAGCTTTTGCGGATCGTGAATGGGTGCCTGAGCGAAGGCAGACACCGCGAGCAACAAGACGATGGCGGGAATGGCGGTATAGCGCATGGCAATCCTCAAACTAGGCGATAGGCAATGGGCGGTAGGCAATGGGCGATGGACGCTGAAGCCAATCTTACCGAAGACACGTCAAGTGCCGGCCCCCATCGACGGGAATCGTCTCTCCCGTCATCCATTTCGCTTCGTCTGACGCCAGAAACAGAATCATCGCAGCCACCTCTTCGGGTTGACCTGGCCGACCGAGAGGATGCGTTTCCTTCGAGCGCTCGAGAAACGCCGCGTACTGCGTGTCGTTCATGCCGCCTCGACGATGAAGGTTGGTGATGGTCACGCCTGGATTGACGCAGTTCACACGCACGCCGAACGGCGCCATCTCGAGCGCCGCGCAGCGCGTGAGATGGTCCATCGCCGCCTTGCTGACGTTGTATGCGAGGACGCCGGCAAACGCGCGGAGTCCATTGACGCTCGATACGTTCACGACATTGCCTTGTCGAGCCTTCAAATGCGGCGCGGCTGCTCGCATCAATCGGAAGGGTCCTCGCACGTTCACGTTCATCATCTGGTCCCAGGTGGCGTCTGATGTCGCCTCCATCGTGCCCGTGGCAATAACACCCGCGGCGTTGACCAGCACATCGAGTCCACCAAACGACTCGACCGCGCTCGCGACAATTCGCTCGGGCACTCCGTCTTCGGTGACATCTCCGGCGCACGTCAGCATGCGTCCGCTGCCTTCCGCGACGGGCGGCTCGACCTCGTGCAAGGCGTCGACGCTTCTGCCAACCAGCAAGACATTCGCGCCGCGTCTGGCGAATTCGAGAGCGGCCGCACGCCCGATTCCACTCGTGGCTCCAGTGACAACGACAGACTTTCCTGTGAAGGTGGTCATAGGTCCTCAGTGTAGCCTCGGGCCGTCCACTTCACGCCACGAGGTGAACTGCCAGGATGACGCCGGCCTGCG
>JBEBGB010001170.1:0-1361 GCA_040081675.1 Vicinamibacterales bacterium | reverse complement strand
CCCGGCCATTGTCGACAACTACCTGAAACAGATCGAGCGAGTCACGCGGCGGTTCTTCTATCACGAGAACCTGTGTGAGCTGCACTTCGACCTCGAAGAGTATGACTTCGACAATTTCACGACGGACTTCTTCAGGGTCCCCGAGAGCTTCACGCGCCTCTTCTCCGCTCCGTCACGCTGGCCGTTCTTCGGCCCCGACTCGCCGCATCACGCCTTCACGGAGAATCTCTATCTCAAGAACGCAGGGCCTGGGGTTCCAAGATGACTGCGCCTGGCGGTTGCGCTCCTTGAGCGCTCAGCTCGGCGCGGCGAGATCGCGCCGCGGAAATATCCAGAGCGCCCAGAGCATCGCGGCGACGACAACCGTCGCGAGAACCACATCATCGAACGGAGTGGATGCTCCAATCAGGATAGCCTTCGGCTTCAGGTAGTGGAATAGCGAGTAGGGCTGAAGCACCTCGGCTTCCGGCCAGAGCGAGCCCAGAATCTCCAGGAAGTACATGACCACGACGAAGCCAATCGTCACGCCAAGAGCCGGCGGAAGCCGATCGAACGAGACCGAGGCCGCGAGGCTGACAGCAGCGATGGAACCGAATAGCAGCAGACCATTCAGCCACAGCAGCGGCACGTTCTCGAGCGCGAGTTCACTGATGACCCCTGCGAACAGAGAGCCGGCGATACCGCCTGCAAGCAGCGACGCCACGGTAACCCCAACGAACACGAAGGCAGCCACGAGGAGCGTGAGGTAGAAGGCCTGCCTGGAGATCGGCCGAGCGAGCGCAACTTCCAGTGTGCCCCGCTGCCGCTCCCCGGCAACCGCAGCGGCCGAGAAACCGACCGAGAAGATCGACGTCAGAATGATCGGGATCGGGTGGATGAAGCCGAGTGCGATCGACCCGGCCAGCGTGAAGATGTCGCCGCCGCCAAGCTTGGCGAACTGTTCCGGGAAGATGCCGCTGTCCATGATCTCCCTGAACTGCGAACCGAACCTCGCATAGACGATCGGCAGCAGAAAGCCCCAGACCGCGAGAGCGGTCGACACCACCATCAGTTTCAGCCGCTGGGCACGCAAGGTCCGTCGGAAGAGTGCGCCGTTCACGGTGTGGTCTCCTCGTAGAACTCGAGAAAAGCCTCTTCCAGATGTGCGGGCTCAATCGTCAGGTCGACAATCGACACGCCCGCGATCGCCGCGAGGAACGGGCCGACATCGCCTTCGACGCGGCACGTCAAACGCTCTGCACTGATCGTGACACTCGACACGCCTGGCACGCCGTCCAGCCGCGGCGGCAGCCCCACAAAACGCATATCCACGATTCGCTTGCGACTTGCGAGGAACCCGTCCAACTCCTGCGTCGCAACCA
>JBEBGB010001169.1:0-1363 GCA_040081675.1 Vicinamibacterales bacterium | reverse complement strand
CCGGGTACGGCTCGCTCGGTGGCCGGCCGGGCAATGTGCTGCTCGCGTTCGGCGTCGATTGATTCGTGAGCGCGCATCTCGACCGGGCTGCGGTTCCAGGTGAGGGCGCAGATGAAGAGCTACGAGACGTTCGACGAGTACCTCGGAGACCAGTCGTCTGCGAATCAGAACGTCATCCGATCCTTACGACGATTCGTGAAGCGCGTAGCCCCGCATCTCCAGGAGTCCGTCAAGTGGGGCAATGGGTGCTGGTTGAATGTGAAGGAACCCATCGCCTATGTCTACTCTGCGCCGGACCACGTTCAGTTCGGCTTCGTCATGGGCTCGTCGTTGAAGGATCCACAAAAGCTCCTTCACGGTGAAGGTACGTTCGTACGGCACATCAAAGTGTTCAGACGCTCCGACGTCGACGAGCGCTCCTTCGGAGCCCTTCTTCTGGAAGCTGCAGAGAAGAAGCGCCCACTTGGGCGCCCCACTGGGTCGGCGCGTCACAAGTGATCCGGACTGCGGCGGCGTGGCACGCAAGGGTCAGGACTGCAGCATCAGCAGAACCGATCGCTGGGCCGCGACTCACCTCGTGGTGAGCCGCGCCAGGCCTTTCGAAATGCTGGACTCAAAAGCGATGGCGGCTGCTGACAGCACGCCCACGACGGCGCACGCAGCCCAAATCTGATCGGGCGAGTGCCGAAAAACTGCCTGACCGGCCATGCCGATGAACAACCCACCGCCGCCGATGGCCAACGCCGCTAACATTCGACGCATTCGATCCCTCCGATCCAATGACGGTCCGCCATGTACCTTCGTTGATTATCGGCCGCCTGGTCCAACACCGTAGGCAGACTGGCACGTTGACTCGTGCAACAACGCGAAGAGTCGTGCTCGAATAACGTCTTCGCGAGAATTCTGTTGGTCCAACGAGCAAGATCAGACGCGCGACGGCAGCGGCTTGATTGCTCTGCGCGCCGGCTCCATTTGGACGTTGGCCGGCAACTATTGCCTACCAGGCACTCGGAACAAGACGCTCAGTTCGTGCGGAGTAAGCTGCGGCGCTTCCGGTCGCACCCCAGCGCCGGCGGCAAGCGCTGGTTCGGCGGCATCCCAAGCATTCCAGCACACCCTAACTCAGCGCCGTGGGTTCTTGTGGGCAGCCGTCGTCTGTTCGATGAACAGCATGGCGTCGAACGCCTCTGGTGCCGCCAGGTTCGCGATGAAGGCATAGGGTGCATCCTCGGGATAGACCGCACCGATCTGTCGGGACCCCCGCGGTTCCTTGAACCATTCTGGCGCTTGCCGTAGGTCGAGCGCGAACAGGGGGATCTGCGACGCGGCGAGTGTCGCGTCCAGGCTGCCAGCAGGTGCTGGA
>JBEBGB010000032.1:0-19937 GCA_040081675.1 Vicinamibacterales bacterium | reverse complement strand
GGGCAGGCGGGGCTGGAAGGGCGGGCCGTGGGGCAGACCCTGCCAGGCGGCCGTTCCGACCTGACCTACCCCCAACCGACCAGACCGACCAGACCGTCCAGACCGTCCAGACCGTCCAGACCGTCCAGACCGTCCAGAGCTAGAGAGTGTCCATGAGAATCATCGAAGCTTCCAATAAACGCGCCATCGAGGCACTGTTTGCCACGAAGGAAACGACCGACCGCGCGTTCGAACGCAAGGTTGCGGCAATCGTGCACAAGGTGCGCACGGGCGGCGACAAGGCGCTGCTTCGCTTTGCCAGGCAGTTCGACAACCTGACCCAACCTGTCGAAGTGAGTCGTGACGAGATGGAGGCGGGAGCCGCCACGGTCTCGCCACAAGTGCGTCTGGCGATCGCGCACGCAGCGCGAAACATCGCCAGGGTAGCCGCCAAGCAGGTGCCAAAGTCCTTCGACATCGAAGTCGTGAAGGGCGTTCGAGTGCAGCAACGCGTCGACGGGTTGGCCCGCGTCGGCTGCTACGTTCCGGGTGGACGCTTTCCTCTTCCTTCGTCCTTGTTGATGACCGCTGTTCCAGCCCGCGTTGCGGGGGTGCGAGAGATCATCGCCGTCTGCCCGCGTCCCGAGGGCAGCGTCATGGCAGCGGCAATTGAAGCTGGCGTCACGAAGCTCTTTCGCATCGGCGGCGCGCATGCCGTTGCAGCACTCGCGTACGGCACGGAGTCGATTCCGCGAGTGGACAAGATCGTCGGCCCCGGCAACAAGTGGGTGGCACAGGCCAAGGCACAGGTCACCTCTGATTGCGCGATCGACTTCTACGCGGGCCCGACCGAAATCGTCGTCGTCGCAGCGACAGGCAACCCGAAATGGGTGGCAGCAGACCTCATTGCGCAGGCCGAACACGACCCCGAGGCGCGCTCGGTGCTCATCACGTGGAGAAGGAGCTTCGCCGACCGGGTCAGCAAAGCGGTCGACAAGATGGCGAAAGGCCGGGACATCGTCACGACGTCGCTCGCCGGACACGGCGCGATCGTGATTGCGAAGGATGCCGATGACGCCATGCGGCTGTCGAATCGGTTCGCTCCAGAGCATCTCGTCGTCGAGAGCGAGGCGTTGATCGAAGGAGCTGTGATTGCCGGAGCGGTGTTCGTCGGTCCCTTTACCGCACAGGCAGCCGGCGACTACGCAACGGGTTCGAACCACGTGCTGCCCACGGCCGGCGCCGCACGTTTCCGCGGAGGCCTCAGCGCTGCCGACTTCGTGCGAGTGATGGCCGTGCAACGCGTGACCGCCGACGGCCTTGCACGCCTCGCGCCGACGATCGTTCCGCTCGCGCAGGCCGAAGGCCTGCGTGGTCACGCAGAGTCGATTCAGGTCCGCCTGTGATTGCGAAGTACCAGAAGCCAGCCGAACTCTACGACGGCTTGCGTCTGCACCAGAACGAGAACACTGGCGGCTGTTCTCCGCACGTGCTTGCCGCGCTCGCGTCCCTGCGCCCGGAGCAGGTCGGCTTCTACCCGCCCTACGAAGCAGCGACACGAGCCTGCGCTCGTTACCTCGGCGTCGAGCCGGATCGACTGTCTCTGGTCAATGGTCTGGATGAAGGCATCATGGCCACCGCGGTCGCCTACCTTCGAGCGAGACCGGGCCAGGCCGTCGCGGAAGCGATCATCCCGGAGCCGGCCTTCGAGATCCTCGCCTTCGACACAGAGATCGTCGGGGGCAAGGCTGTCAGGATCACCCCGAACGCGGACTATTCATTTCCGCTCGATCGCGTGCTGGCAGCCATCACGCCCGACACACGCGTCGTCTTCATTACGAGTCCGAACAATCCGACCGGTGTGACGACGCCTCTCGACGCCGTTCGCACCGTCGCCCGGCGCATACCCGCAGGTGGCATCGTCTTTGTCGACGAGGCGTACGCAGAGTTCGCCGATATCAGCTTCATTCCCGAACTCGACCGCTATCCAAACGTCGTCGTGGGCCGCACGTTCTCGAAAGCGTTCGGACTTGCCGGACTGCGCATCGGCGCGGTCACCGGACATCCCGATACACTCGAAGCGATTCGACTGGTGATTCCGGTCTACAGCGTCAACATCGCAGCGGTTGTTGCGGTGCAGGCCGCCCTGGACGATCTCGCGTTTCTCGACACCTACAAACGGCAGGTCGAAGAGTCGAAGGCGATGCTCTACGCCGCCTGCGACCGGCTGGGTCTGCGGTACTGGCCAAGTGCGGCGAACTTCGTGTTGATCGACGCAGGTGAGCGCGCGGAGCGCCTGGCTCGTGGCGCGGCCGAGCGCGGCATTTATCTTCGGGACCGCTCGAAGGAGCCCGGCCTCATTGGCTGCCTGCGGGTTGGAGCGGGAATCGTTCGTCATACGAAACGCTGCATTCGTGCATTCGAGGAGGTTTTGTGCGCCGCGGAGTAATCGACAGACGCACGACCGAGACGCAGATCGCGCTCTCGCTCACTATCGAAGGCAAGGGCCGGTACGACGTCCACACAGGCATCCGCTTCCTCGATCACATGCTGGAGCTGTTCGCCCGGCACGGCGGGTTCGACCTCGAGGTGAACGCGACCGGCGACCTGGACGTCGACCAGCATCACACCGTCGAGGATCTTGGCATTGCACTCGGTGAGGCGGTGTCGAAGGCGCTTGGCGACCGGAAGGGCATCAATCGCGCCGGATATTTCGTGATGCCAATGGACGAAACCCTGGCCGTCGCCGCAATCGACCTCGGCGGCCGGCCTCACACCGTGACCAACCTGCAGGTCAAGGTGCGACTGGTCGGAGACCTCCAGACCGAACTGGTTCACGACTTCTTCGAAGGTTTCGCCATTGGTGCACGCGCCAACGTGCACATCAAGGTGATGTACGGCCGCTCGAATCATCACAAGATCGAGGCGTCGTTCAAGGCGTTCGCGCGCGCGCTCCGCGTGGCGTGCGCGAAGGACAAGCGGATGGCGTCGATGCTGCCGAGCACGAAGGGGTTGCTGTAACTCGTGGCTCCGCGAATTGCTCTCATCGACTACAAGGCTGGCAACCTCACCTCCGTGCGCAAGGCGCTTGGGGCGGTGGGCGCGACCTTCTTCACGCCGACCTCGGCCAGCGAACTCGCAGACGCAGCCGGAGTGATCGTGCCCGGGGTGGGTCACTTCGCGGCAACCGCCAACCTCGATGCGGGATGGACTACCGCAATCAGCGCGCATATCGAGCGAGGTCTGCCGCTGCTCGGCATCTGTGTAGGGCTGCAGTGGCTGTACGAAGGCAGCGAGGAGTCACCTGAACTGAACGGTCTTGGTGTGCTCACCGGCAGGTGCGCCAGGCTGGTCGGCGGCAGCGCAGAGGGACGGGTGCTGAAAGTGCCACACGTTGGTTGGAACAGCCTCGAGAGAACGGCCGATGCGCCCATTCTCGATGGAGTCGCCGACTCGGCACAGGTGTACTTCACGCACAGCTACGCTGCCCCGGTGACGCTGGATACGGCGGCGGCCACGACACACGGAGAACGATTCACGTCGGTCGTGCAACGCGGTCACGTTGCCGGCGTACAGTTTCACCCGGAGAAGTCTGGCGACGCAGGACTCCGCATTCTGCGCAACTTCATCGAGATGGTGAGCTAGTGGCCTGTCCTTGTCATATGTACAGCGCCTGCCTTGCGGGGCATCCCGGACCGCGGCGTTGCTCATCGCTCACTTATGCCCAATAAGCTTGCTCTTCGCGCCTTGCGGACCGGGCGCCGCGCGGCGGCATCCACTGCACATATAACAAGGACAGGCCACTAGTGCTATCAAAACGTATCATCGCGTGCCTGGATGTCCGCGACGGTCAGGTGGTCAAGGGGATCAACTTCGAAGGACTCCGAAGCGCGGGCGATCCCGCGGAACTCGCCAGACGCTACAACCGCGAGGGCATCGACGAACTGGTCATCCTCGACATCACCGCCACGCTCGAGCGTCGTCGCGCCCTGGCCGATACGATTCGCGCCGTCGCGCGCGAACTCTTCATTCCCCTCGCAGTTGGCGGTGGCATCAAGACAGAGGATGACGCGGCCGCGGCGGTGGATGCGGGCGCCGACAAGGTGAGCCTGAACAGCGCTGCGCTCACGAACCCGGAACTTCTGACTACTCTGGCCAATCGATATGGCAGCCAGGCCGTGGTCTGCGCCATCGACGCCAAGCATGCGCTGGACGGCGACGGCAACAAGATCTACGCGGTGTACTCGCGAAGCGGGAGCACCGCAGCCAACCGGGATGCCGTCGAGTGGGCGCGTGAAGCCGAGGACAGAGGAGCCGGAGAGATCCTGCTGACCTCGATCGACCGGGACGGCACCAAGATCGGATTCGACTGCGAGATGACGGCAGCCGTCTCACGCGCGGTGTCGATACCGGTCATCGCGTCGGGAGGCGCTGGAGGACTGCACGATTTCGTCGACGTATTCAACGAGGGCGCCGCGGATGCGGCACTCGCCGCGTCGATCTTCCACTACGCGGAAACCAGTGTGCGTGCGCTCAAAGAACACCTCCACGCGCACCACATCCCCGTTCGGCTGTGAAGAGCGCACACCATCCACGAAGAGACAAGATCACGCAGAGGAATTCGAACGATGCTGATTCCGGCGATTGACTTGAAAGACGGCGCGGTCGTGCAATTGGTGCAGGGCGAGCGCCTCGCCATTCGCGACGATGATGTGTTTCGGTGGGTGAAGCGCTTCGAGCGATTTCCCAAAGTGCAAGTCATCGACCTCGATGCGGCGATGGGCACGGGCGACAACCTGCACCTCGTGCGGACGATTGCCGCGTCGCTCACCTGTCGGGTCGGTGGCGGCATTCGCAGCGTTGAACGCGCACAGGACATTCTCGCGGCGGGTGCCACGGCGGTCATTGCAGGCTCGGCGCTCTTCAAGGACGGACGGCCGGATCTCGAGTTCGCCAGAAAGATGGCCGATGCGATCGGCGCCGACCGGCTCATCGCGGCGGTCGACAGCAAGGGCGGTCGAGTTGTCGTCAATGGCTGGAAGACGCCGCTGCTGGTCACGGCCGTGGAGGCCGTTCGGGCACTCGAGCCCTACTGCGGTGAGTTCCTCTATACCTACGTCGACGCGGAAGGCCTGATGCAGGGGACCAACATCCCGGCGATTCTCGACGTTCGCAACGCCACATCCAGGCGCGTCACTGCAGCTGGCGGCATCACGACACAGGCTGAAATCGACACGCTGCACGCCAACGACGTCGACTCGGTGGTCGGCATGGCGGTCTACACTGGGACCCTTCGCATCGACGATTGACCCGGCTTGACAGTCTCTTTACGCTGGACGCCGCGGACCGCTTGCGCAGGGCAACCTTTGACGAGCCCGGCAGCGGGTAAATCGACCGGCTCCGGGCCGATCGCCCATATCATTGAGGACTAGAATGGTGCCCTGCCGCAGAGGCGGACACCCCCAACTTCCGTGAGCATTGCCCTCCAGGCCGATCCGGCCACGAGCGATCGAGCAGGAACTCCGATTCCGCATGATGGCCGCGTCGAAATCGACGGCAAGTTCCTGCGCCTCGGTTCGGATCGCTTTCTCGTCAAGGGCGCCACCTACGGGACCTTCGCGCCAGACGCCGAGGGTTATCAGTTTCCCGCGCTCGCACAAGTCGAAGAAGACTTCCGTTTGATGGCCACGCTCGGCATCAACAGCGTGCGGGTCTACACGCCGCCCCGGCTCGACCTGCTCGATGCTGCCGCACGCCACGGACTGCGCGTGATGGTCGGGCTGCCGTGGTCGCAACACATCGCGTTCCTCGACGATCGGAAGATCAGGCGGCAGGTCGAGACCGAGTTGCTGTCGAGCGTCCGGGCACTCGCCGACCATCCGGCTGTCCTGATGTTTGCATTGGGCAACGAAATTCCACCGGCCATCGTCCGCTGGCACGGACGGTTGCGCGTGGAACGCTTCCTTCATGCGCTCTACCGCAAGGCGAAGGCTATTTCGCCCGAGAGCCTCTTCACCTACGTCAACTTCCCGCCGACCGAGTTCCTCGATCTGTCGTTCTTCGACGTGTGTGCGTTCAATGTCTACCTGCACAAGGAAGAGAACCTGCGCGCGTACCTCGTGCGGCTGCAGCACATCGCGGGACACAAGCCGCTGCTGCTGGCAGAGGCCGGCGCAGACAGCATCCGTGAAGGTCAGACCGGGCAGGCGGCCATCACGGCCATGCATCTGCGTGTGGCATTCGAGGAAGGTACGTGCGGCGCGATGGCGTTCGCCTGGACCGACCAGTGGTGGCGGGGAGGGTCAGACGTCGAAGACTGGGACTTCGGCCTTGTCGATCGACAGCGTCATCCGAAGGCAGCCGCACAGGCCGTCGCCCGTGCGTTCGCCGATGCGCCGTTCCCGGCTGCCGAGCAGGCGCGGTGGCCAAAGGTTTCGGTCGTGGTCTGCGCGTACAACGCCGCGGACACGCTCGAAGACAATCTCGTCTCCCTCGAGCGACTCACCTATCCCGACTTCGAGATCATTCTCGTCAACGACGGCTCGCGCGATCGGACCAGCGAGATCGGGCACGCGCATCCCCGCGTGCGTGTCATCGACATTCCCAACGGTGGACTGAGCGCCGCTCGTAACGTGGGCCTGGCGAGTGCGACCGGCGAGATCGTGGCCTACACCGACGCCGACACGCGCGTGGATCGCGACTGGCTCACGTTTCTCATTCAACCATTCCTGCGCTCTGACGTTGTGGGATCAGGCGGACCCAACGTGGTACCCGCCGACGATTCGCCCATCGCGCAGTGCATCGCTCGAGCACCCGGCGGACCCACACACGTGCTGCTCGACGATCGCATCGCCGAGCACGTGCCTGGCTGCAACATGGCGTTCCGGCGCGAGGCGCTGCTCGCCATCGGCGGCTTCAACGCGATCTACCTGCGCGCGGGCGACGATGTGGACGTGTGCTGGCGACTGCAGGCACGGGGCTGGAAGATCGGCTTTTCGGCGTCCGCGCTTGTGTGGCACCACCATCGGGCGAGCATTCGTGCGTACTGGCGTCAGCAGGTCGGCTACGGCGAAGGCGAACGGTGGTTGCTCGCACATCATCCCGAGAAATTCCTGGACGGCCGCATGCTCTGGCGCGGCCGCATCTACAGCCCGCTGCCCTTCGTTCGGTCGCTCTGGAGCGAGCGCATCAACGCAGGCGTGTGGGGCACTGCGGCGTTTCCGTCGGTCTATAGAGCCGACGTACACCCATTCGCGTTCCTGCCGCACTCGCTCAACTGGCAACTGCTCTCCTTCGCGCTGACGCTGGCGGGACTGGCAACTGTGGCGACAGGGCGGCACCAGTGGGCCTTCACGTTGCTCCTCGGCACAGGACTTGTCGGCATTGCGGCAACGCTCGCCAAGAACGTGTCGTATGCATGGCGGTCGGATGTGGGATCGCTGCCAGGAAGCGCCCTGTGGTACCGCTTCGTGGTCGGCTACCTTCACTTCATTCAGCCGTTCGCGCGCGTGCGCGGCATCATTCGCGGCATCCTCTCCCCGCCCGAAGTCATGGAGCCGGTCGGCCCCAGACAGACCAGTCGTGGTCCCACTCCGACACGGCGGGAATCTGCGCGTGCGCTGCTGTTACTCTCGGGCGGCGTTATCGAGAATCAGTTCTGGAGCGAATCCTGGACCAACACCGAGCGGGTGCTCACGCAGTTCACGGAGTGGCTGCGGAAGTCTCGAGCGGTGCGAGTCATCGAGATTGATCAAGGGTGGTCTCTCGACCGAGATATCAGCGTGCTCGTGGGTCGATGGGCGTGGCTCGACGTTCGCGGGCTCGTCGAGGAACACGCGGCTGGACGCGCACTGCTGCGGACGCACATCTCGTTGCGGCCCACGAGCGCGGGAATCCTCATCGCTGTCAGTATTGCGGCTGCGGTGGTCGTCGCGACCAGCGCCGGCCTTGCACTGCGGTGGCCGCCAGCCGGTCTGGTGGCGGCGCTGACCACGATGGGACTGGCGGTCTACGCCGTCTGGCGGACGGCCCAGACCACCGCGATCGTGCAGCGGGGCCTGCGGGCCGTGGCTGACGAGAGCGGCATGCTGCCGATGAAGTCCCGATCGGCGCGCGTGCCGCTGCTCGCACCGGCCATGGGCCCTGTGTACGCGCTGCGCACGGCCACGGTCTTCCTCGTGATGATGGTCGCGCTCGGTGCCGGAGCGTTGATGCTGCGCGAGGCGGCCAGCAGGCCAGTGATTGGCGCGCGTAAGGGGTTCGCGGGCGACAACGGTCCGGCCATCGACGCCTGGGTCGACACACCCGGCGGCATCGTCGTAGCCGCCAGCGGTGACATCTACCTGGCCGACTCGAACAACCACGTCGTCCGTCGCATCGACCGGGCCAACATCGTCAGCACTGCCGTCGGCAACTACGCCGCCGGTTCGGGTTTCTCGGGTGACTTCGGTCCGGCCACGGCGGCGCAGCTGGACACACCCGACGGTGTCAGTATCGCGCCGGACGGCGACCTCGTCGTGGCCGATTCGCATAACGACCGCGTGCGTCGTGTCGACAAGCAGACGCAGATGATCATCACCATCGCTGGAAATGGCGAGAGCGGCTACGACGGCGATGACAAGCCCGCGATCGAAGCGTCGCTGAACAACCCGAGCGGTGTCGCAGCCGCGTCCAACGGCGACATCTACATCGCCGACACGCTGAACTACCGCGTGCGAATGATCGATCACGCGACGGGCTTGATTCACACAGTCGCGGGTGACGGCGAGGCGGGCGACGATGATGCGCAGGTGGGAGACGGCGGCCCGGCTGTGAGTGCACACCTCAACATGCCGAGCGACGTTGTCCTGGCGCCGAACGGCGACATCTATATCGCCGACATGCATCACCAGCGCGTCCGGCGGGTCGACGCGAGAACGCGAGTGATCACGACGGTCGCGGGCAATGGACGCTGGGGTAACACTGGTGACGGCGGCCTGGCGACCCAGGCCTCTCTCGCCGGTCCGGCGGGCATTGCGGTCGTGCCGGACCCAACTGGCAAGCTGACGCTGTTCATCGCCGACTACTACAACGGGAAGGTGCGGGCTGTGGGGGCTGACGGCATCATCAGGGACGTGAGCGACGAGGACCGGCAGGTGTTCGGAGCACCGACGCGCGTTGCCTACGGCGTGACCAGGAATCGCGCGTGGCTGTATGTCACCGATTCGAGCAGAGATCGTCTGGTCGCGCTCGACATCGCCAGAATTGCCCCGACGCTGGTACCGCCCGTGCCTGCGCTCAGAGCACCACTGATTCCCGCGCGGCGGCCAGCCGCTGTTACTCCAGCCGCTGCTCCGGCTACGGCTGCACCTGCGGCTGGAAAGGCGACGGAATGAGCGAGCCCGATCCGGCCGCCGACACTCGACCGCTGCTGCCGTGGACACTCTCGTTCATGCGGCCGTATCGCGGACGTGTGGCCGGCGTCGCAGTGTTGATGCTCCTGCAGGTGGCGCTGGGCGCGCTCGAGCCGTGGCCTCTCAAGCTGGTCATCGACTACGTGCTCGGCTCCCACGAACTGCCGCAGCCAATCCGTCAGTGGGCGACCACCCTGACCGGCGGCGGTGGAGCCGTCAGCTTGCTCGTGCTCTTCGTTGGCTTCGGCGTCCTGTTGCAGCTCGTGCACCAGGTGGCCTCTGCTGTCGGCGTCCGCCTGCAGACCGACACGGGTCAGCGCATGGTGTACGACCTGCGGTTCAAGCTGCTCGATCACCTGCAGTCGCTCGGGCTCCAGCATCACATCACGACCAGCACGGGCGACGCGATCTATCGCATTGACGTCGACAGCTATTCGCTCGAGAACCTGGCGATGAGCGGCGTGTTCCCGCTCGCGAGTTCGATCATCACGCTGATCGTGATGTTCACCGTGCTGGTCAATCTCGACGTCTCGGTCGCGCTGCTCTCACTGAGCGTCATCCCCTTCCTGTTCCTCTCGCTGCGGTACTACGCGAACTCGCTGTCGCAGCAGGAGGAGCGCGTCAAGGAACTCGAGTCGGGCCTCATCTCGCGTCTCTACGAGATCTTCTCGTCGATTCGATTGGTCAAGAGCTTCGCGCGCGAGCCGCTCGAAAGCCGGCGCTACGCGGAAGCCGGCAGCACCACCATGAATGCCCGCATTGCGGTGACCTGGAAGCAGGGACTCTTCGGCCTGATGGTGGCCACCACCACCATCCTGGGCACGGCGCTCGTGCTCATCGTGGGCGGTTTGCACGTGATGCGCGGCCAGATGACCGTCGGCAGCCTCATCGTCGTCATCAGCTACCTCGGCGCGGTGTACGGACCACTGTCGGCGATCGCTTTTACGACCGGTCAACTCCAATCGGCGGTGGCTGGCGCGCGACGGGTGCGGGCGATGCTGGCTCTCGAGCCAGAGACCATCGACGCCCCGGACGCGATCGATGCCACGGCTGTGAATGGGAACGTCGCATTCGACGGTGTCAGCTTTGCTTATCCCGACGGCACCGCGGTGCTGCACGATATCGCGTTCGAAGCAAAGCGCGGACAGATGATTGCGGTGGTCGGACTCACCGGCGCCGGCAAGACGACGCTGGTCAGCTTGATTCCGCGCTTCTACAACCCCACCTCGGGGCGAGTGCTGGTGGACGGCATCGACGTGCGCCAGTACCGACTGCGATCGCTGCGGGAGAAAATCGCCATCGTCCCGCAGGACGCCGTGCTGTTCTCAGGCACGATTCGAGACAACCTGCGGTACGGCAAGCTGGACGCCACCGACGAAGAGATCGAGGCCGCGGCCCGCGCCGCGCATGCCCACGACTTCGTTTCTCGCCTCCCGAAGGGATACGACACCCTGGTTGCAGAGGCCGGAGGCGGCCTGTCTGGTGGCGAGCGGCAGCGGCTCAGCGTCGCGCGCGCCGTGCTGAAGGATGCGCCCATCCTCATCCTGGACGAGCCGACGTCGTCGCTCGACGCGATCTCCGAAGAGATTGTCTTCGCGGCCTTGAAGCGACTGCGCGCTGGCCGTACCACGATCGTCATCGCGCACCGGCTTTCAACGGTCCGTGACGCTGATGCCATTCTCGTGCTGGACGGCGGCCACATCTCGGCATTCGGACGTCACGACGAACTGCTGAAGAGCAGTCAGCTCTATCGCCGGATGTGTGCGCGCTTGTCCGTCGGCAAGTCGCTCGACGAGCCGGAGACCGTCGACGAGCTGATCGAGGCGTCGCGTCAATGAAGATCCTCTTCGCCGGCATCATCGCCCGCTACCCGTTCGGCGGGGTGACCTGGTGCTCGCTCGGGTATCTACTCGGTCTGCGCGCGCTCGGACACGAGGTCTTCTACATCGAAGACACCGGTGAGGTTGTCTACGACCCGGTGCTCGACACACGCTCCATCGACCCCTCGTACGGCACCACCTATATCAACCAGGCGCTCGAGCCGTTTGGCCTCGGCGACCGCTGGTCATTCGTGAACTACGACGGCACCTATCACGGCCAGAGCGCAGAGACAGTGCGTCGGTTCGCCGAGGATGCCGATCTGTTCATCAACCTGTCTGGCGGGTCGTGGTTCTGGCGAGATGAGTACGCCCGCATTCCGCGCCGCGCGTTCATCGACTCGGACCCGGCTTTCACACAGCTCTCGATCGCGCACACGAAGGAACCCTGGTACGTCGATTTCTTCACCAGGTTCACGCACCTGTTCACGTTTGGATCGAACATCGGCACGCCCGCGTCGGATGTTCCGGTCGGCTCCTTCACGTGGAACAAGACGTGGCAGCCGGTCACGCTCGACGATTGGGCACACACCTGCGAGCCCATCAATCGCTTCTCGACGGTGATGACCTGGAAGATCGAGAGTTTCACCGACGTTGGCGGCAACAAGGACCAGGAGTTCATCAAGTACATCGACCTGCCGTCGCGCACGACGCAACCCTTCGAGCTGGCGATCAACGGCCCACAAACGCTGTTGCGGCAGCACGGTTGGGCGACGGTCGACGCGATGAGAGTCTCGCGAAGTCCATGGGAATATCGCGACTTCATCCAACGCTCGAAGGCAGAGTTCGGCGTCGCCAAGCACACCTACGTCGCCACGCGTTCAGGCTGGTTCAGCGACCGCACCGAGTGTTACCTCGCCGCGGGACGCCCGGCTCTCGTGCAGGACACCGGCTGGTCCGCTCACCTTCCAGCAGGCCATGGCCTGCTCGCGTTTTCCGATCCGGAAGAAGCCCTGGCCGGAATCGAACGCATCAACGCCAACTACGCGTCGCACTCGAAGCAGGCGCGTGAGATCGCGGCAGAGCACTTCGCCGCCGATCGAGTGCTCTCGCAACTGCTCGACACATGCAGCCGCTGAGGATTGCGCACGTGGCCCCCATGGCCACGAGCATTCCGCCGCCGAAATCTGGCTCGGTCCAGACGATGACGTCGCTCCTCACCGAGGGTCTCGTTGCGCGTGGCCACGACGTCACGCTGTTCGCTCCTGGTGATTCAGTGACGGGCGCTCGTCTTCATGCCTCCTTTCCCAGAGGCTACTGGCATGACGAGAAGATGTGGCCGTGGGAGATGTACGAACTGCTGAACCTCACGGCGGCGGTCGAACGCGCGGCCGAGTTCGACATCATTCACTACGAGGCAAGCTACTACCCGATGTCTCTGGCGTTCACGCGCGTGTCGCGAACACCGGTCTCGCAGACCATTCACCACGCACCCAGTCCCGCCGAGGTCGCGCTGTGGATGCAGTACCCGGAAGCGCCGTTCGTGGCCATTTCGCAGGAACAGGCGCGGCTGCTGGCCGGACTGAACATTGTCGGAGTCGTCCCGCACGGCATCGACGCCGACCGCTTCACGTTCAGCGAGACACCAGAGGACTATCTCCTCTTCCTCGGTCGGTTCACACCCGGCAAGGGACCTGTGCAAGCCATCGAGGTGGCGCGACGGGCCGGCCTTCGATTGCTGCTCGCCGCAGCCGATGAGCAGTACTATCGCGACCACGTGGCGCCGCTCGTCGACGGCAAACAGGTCGTCTATGTCGGCGAAGTCGACTTCGAGACCAAGGTCCGGCTGTACGGCGGCGCCCGGGCGCTGCTCTACCCGGTTCAGGCGGGCGAACCATTCGGTCTCGTGCTCGCCGAAGCCATGGCCTGCGGCACGCCCGTCGCCGCGCTCGACCGTGGCGCTGTTCGCGAGGTTGTGGAGGACGGCGTCACCGGAGGCGTCTTTTCCGATCTGGACGCCATGGTGCAGGGACTCGACGGCGTCATGGCGCTCGACCGCGCCGGAGTCCACGCGCGCGCCGCCGCGCGGTTCGGCGTGTTGCCCATGGTGGACGGCTACGTTCGCGCGTTCCGCACGATCATCGATAGCGAAGAGAGGCGCTGATGTCGGAGGACCTGTCTGGCGTCGCCGGTTCGGTCGTACTCGGCGTGTTCGCTCACCCCGACGACGAGTCGCTTGCGTGTGGCGGCACACTGGCAAGGCTCGCGAGCGCGGGCGCGCACGTCGTCGTGATGTGCGCCTCGCATGGAGAGCGCGGCTCGAACGGCGGCACAGAGCAGGACCTTGCTCTCGGCTGCGAGCGCGCGCGGGAGATGCGCGGTGCGGCTGATGCCCTGGGCGTGTCGGACGTGCGGTTGTACTCCCATCCTGACGGCGATCTCAGATGGGCAGAGGTTGCGCTCTTCAACGCGGAGATTGTTCTCTTCCTTCGGCGGTACAAGCCCGCTGCCGTCATTACATTTGGCGAGGATGGTCTCTACTGGCACCCCGATCACATCGGAGTCCACGAACGAGTGCTCACCGCGGTTCGTTCGCTTGGCGTTGAAGCGCCGCCTCTTTATTTCGTCACGATGCCGCAGGGGGCAATGCCCGCCATCGTCCGGGCGGCGCGGGAGCAAGGGTGGACGCCTCCGACCGCTGGCTTCTGGAGCCTCGAGCCGGAGTCGTTTGGCGTCTTCGCCGCACCCCACACGATCGCGATTGATGTGCGAGCTCACGTGGGACGTAAGTGCGCGGCAATCGAAGCGCATCACAGCCAGATGGGCGACAATCACCCCTTCTCACAGATGACCCCTGACGATGCCAGCCGCTGGCTTGGTGTCGAGTACTTCCGCCGCGCGATAATCGACGGTCGCAACGATAGGCTGCTGGAACAACTATGCATCTCGACCTCCTAGAGATCCTGCGGTGTCCGTATTGCGGCGGACATCTCGAGTTGGTGACGTCCCTGTTCCATCGAACGGATGGCGACACCATCGCGGACGGCGTACTTGGCTGCCAGTGCTGCGTCTTCGCGGTCGTCGACGGCATTCCAGTCCTGCATCTGCTCCCGGCGGCTGTGAGGGCGCGCGAACTCATCGAGGCAGGCACGCCGGCGCTCGCGCTGCAGGCGATGGTCGGACTCGACGATGAGGAACACGCGAGAGCGTTCGAGGCAGCGGCCGCAGTGCCGACCTCGACGTTCAAGGACCTTGTCGACGCGATGGGACCCTCTCTCGAAGGCGGCTATTTCGTGTACCGCTTCTCGGACCCGACGTTCATCGTGGCTGACGCTGTTGTCCGCGCGGTTGCGAGTACGGTGCTGCGAACGGGCGGGCGGGCGCTGGACATTTGTGGCGGCTCAGGACACCTGACACGTATCCTCGTCCCGCTCTCGTCGCCACCTCCTGTCCTGGCTGATCTGTTCTTCCCGAAGATCTGGCTGGCGCGCCGCTTCACCGCACCCGGCGCCATTCCGGTCTGCTGCGATGGCAATGCACCGCTGCCCTTTGCCCGAGGCGCCTTCGACTTCGCCATGTGTTCGGACGCGTTCATGTTCATCTGGATGAAGCGTCTGTTCGTTGGCGAAATGTTCCGAGCGGTCGAGGGCTCGGCTCGCGCGACAGTCCTCATCAACCACACGCACAATCAACTCGTGTGGAGTCCGTCCCATGGGCAGGCGCTCACGCCGTCTGGCTACAGCAACCTGTTCGAAACGGCGCCGGCCCGTGTCTTCGGTGAATCGACGCTGTTCGAGAGTGTGGTGACCGGCGATGCGCTGGACCTCACGCAGGTCGCTGATCCGTCTGCGCTCGACGCCGAGGTCGCGTTGACGGCGATCGCTTCGCGGGTCGAGGGTGTCTTCGCGAAGCACGTGCTCGCGCCGCCTGGACTTCTCGGCGGCGAGTGGCGCATCAACCCTCTCTATAAGCTCGAGAGCCACGGCGATCGCATCCACGGGACGCTCACGTTCCCGTCGCCCGATTACGAGGACGAATACGGCGCATGCCGGCGCTACCTGCCGGACGAGGTCGTCATCGACGGATCGGCGCTGGCGACCCTGCAGTCGGGCGGGACGTCCGCCGACCTGACGGACCTGATTCGCAGACGGGCGATTGTGGCTCTGCCGAAGGGCTACGTCTGAACGTTCGCCCGGCACGAAGTCGAAACCAAACACTCGGTTACGTTGATCTGCGTTATCATTACGTCACATAACGTAATGGAGAATCCTTTCGTCTACGGCGAAGTGGTGCCTGCGGCGGCGTTCGTGAACCGCGTCCTCGAGCTCGACCGGCTCGTCGGCGACCTGGCGTCCTCACAGAAGATCTTCCTGATTTCACC
The DNA here is from genome assembly GCA_040081675.1 of Vicinamibacterales bacterium. Classification (GTDB taxonomy): domain Bacteria; phylum Acidobacteriota; class Vicinamibacteria; order Vicinamibacterales; family CAVVIG01; genus CAVVIG01. The sequence goes on along the minus strand of JBEBGB010000032.1, from coordinate 4,368 downwards.
GCGCCGGTACGGGAAGTCGTCGCTGATCCGCCGCGCCCTGGCGTCCATGGAAAAGCGCGGCGCGCTCACCGTGGAGGTGACGGTCAGCAGCTTCAGTTCGTACGTCGCGTTTCTCGAAGGCTATGCACGGGCGGTCGTCGCAGCAGAGACACGCTGGGATCGTGCAATGACCTGGTTACGCGATGCGGTCCGCTCGGCTCGGGCGGAGATTCGCTATGCGCCGGACGCCACACTCTCGACGCCGGGCGCTGGCGCGCTGTCGGTGTCGTTCCCTGGCGTCACTTCAGCCCGGGATGTGTCGAGGCTGGCCGTCGAAGTCTTCGCCTTGCCCGCGAGGCTGGCCGCGGAGCGCAAGAAGAAGGTGGCGATTGCGCTGGACGAGTTCCAGGCGGTGGCCGGTTTCAACGGAGGCTCGGTTGAACATGCGCTGCGCGCCGCAGTGCAACACCAGCGTGATGTGGGCTACATCTTCGCGGGCTCGGAGCCCAGCCTGATGGAACAGATGCTCACGCCCAAGCGGCCTTTCTACAAGGCCGGTCCCGTCATGCGCCTCGACAAGATTCCCGCCGACGAGTTCGTCAGTTTCATCGATGAGGGATTCTCGCGCTCCGGGCTTCGGCCGGAGGCGGGACTCGGCGCAGCCATCGTTGAACTCGCAGGCAATCTTCCGTACGACGTGCAACGACTCGCACACGAAACCTGGGACGAGGTGCGCGCGACCACCCGTCGCCGCGCCACACTCGACGACTTGCACCAGGCGCTCAGACGTCTGCTGTCGGAGCAGCAGACGATATTCGAAGCGCTGTGGCAGCGGCTGACCCTGGGGCAACGCGCCGTTCTCCGCGCCGTCGTCATCGGCGGTGGAATGGGCGTGTTGTCTGCGGACACCAGGGCGCGCCATCGCCTGGGCGGACCGTCGAGCGTCCAGGCGTCCCTTGCAGCGCTGTTGCGAGACGATCTGATTGCGAGAGAGGGCGAACGATATGTCGTTGGCGACTCGCTGCTGCGGGAGTGGATCGCGAGAAAAACGTTCTGACGACGTCACACACACAGCCTGAGTTGTGTTCGGCTGTTTCGAGCGCCAGCGGCCTGGTTCGACGTTGCTCTAACTCCGTTGTCCGGGGAGCGTAAACCGGAAGGTCGAGCCGACACCGAGAGCACTCTCAACGGTCACCGCCCCGTCGTGGGCCTCGACAAGGGTCTTGACGATGGCCAGACCAAGTCCCAACCCTCCCTGCTTCTCGGGGTCCGTCTCGAGTTTGTCGAACACGCTCTGTCGACGGGCCTCCGGTATGCCCTCACCAGTGTCGCGGACGAAACACTCGACGGTGCCGCCGTCCTGCGTCATGCTCGCCCCGATGACGACCTCCCCACCCGGCGTGTAGGAGATCGCGTTGGCGATCAAGTTCTGGAAGATCCGCCGCAGCAGACCGGCATCGGCGAAGACGACAAATTCTTCTGGAATCGCGTTGATCAGGCGCGTCGAATCTGTCCCGACCGGATCGAGATCGTGGACGAGCGCTTCAATGAGAGGCCACAGGTCAAATCGTCGGCGTTCCAGCTTGACGCCGTCCTGGGCCTGCAGATTCGCGTTCTCCAGGAGCACGTTCCCGATCAATTCCTGAAGGTGTTGCACGTTGCGGTTGAGGGTCTTGAACTTCTGGGCAGTCTCCGGTGTTCCGAAACCGTCCCGCGCGACGAGCAGTTCGAGCACCCGCGCGGAAAGTGAGATGGCATTCAGTGGCGTGCGAAGATCGTGAGCCACGAACGCCAGATACTCCTCGCGGCGACGCTGGACTTCGAGCGCCTTCTGACTGGCAAACGACGCCACGGCCGACCCGATCGCTCCGTCCAGGACGCGGTTGAGGATGTGGAACGGCTTCCCCTGCATGCTCAACCCATTGAGGTCCGCCAGGTCGTGAATGCAGCCGCGCAGGATGTTGTACTCCGCAACGACTTCCTCGATATCGTAGTCGTCTTTGACTCGTTGCAGCCCGTGCGTCGAGCCACCGTCGGCGACAGCCTGTGCGATCGTCTCGTCCGAGACGGACCGAAACGCACTCACCAGCTCCCCCAAGAAGGTTGGAATGTGATCATTGAGTGTCGGCGTGTCGAGACCCCGCGCCGATGGGAGCGTTCGAACTTGCTCACGCCAACGCCTGAGTACCTGATCCCGCTCCTGTTCAATGAGCCGTGCGAGTTCTCGAAGAATGTCGATGGCCTCTTCTCTTCACTTCTGCGGTCAGGTGAACTGCCGCCGAACGTTGTGTGGGTGGAACGCGCCGTCGCTGTGTTGAGCGCCTTCGAAGCTGTCAGCAGCCCTGTCCGACTTCAGCGCCGGCTGCTCAGTCGCAGTTCTTGGATTTGCCTGGCGGCATCCTCGACCTGCATTTCCACGATGCGACGACCGAACAGTGCCGTCGCCTTGGCAGGGTTGCCAACATGACCTTGTCCGTCTCCCGCCTTACCAGGGCCCATGCGCTCGAATCGCAACAGTGAAGGGTTGAGATACATCAGGCTGGAGGTGTCATGTGTACCCGCGTGCGAGCCCACGTCGTCAGCACTGACGCCCTGGGCGATCACCCAGTCGTCGCCCCGACCTGGGTAGTACGCCGTGACCTGATGAACGCGCACCTTCGTTGCCACCCATTCGGAATTGAGGGCCTCAGCCACCTGTTTCTGCCCGGCCTGATTGCCGCCGCTGTCGCCGACGAGCGCGATGTCGAGAAATCCGTGCTGCTTGAAGCTGCGAGCGGCATATTCGAGGACTTTGCTGAACACGTCCTGGGGCAACGTGATCGTACCGGCAAACCGCATGTGGCCGGTCGGTGGGTTGATGTCGCCCTCGGGGACGTAGGCAACCACTGGCGCGACGAGCGCATTCCCGAGACGTTTGGCGATCTCGCCGGCTTTGTATTTCACAAGGTAGTTGTGCTTCCCAAGGGCCATGTGAGGCCCGTTCTGCTCGGTACCGCCCGTCGGGATGATAACTGTCGTCTTACCCGCCGCAATTGCGTCACGGACTTCGATCCACGTCAGATCTTCGAGGAAGACACTGTCGGGCTGCGGCACGGACGGGGCCTGCGCCGCTGCATGTGAAACCAGATACGTGAAGGTAACCGCAGCGATGAAACTGATCGCTCGCATGCTCTCTCCTAATGTGATCCGAAGCGGCATGACGCCCTTGTGCTGACCGCGCCCCGCGTGGCGGCAGCATACACCCGCCGCGCCGGCTCCCTGCCGGCCGACGCGGGTCGGACCAAGTGTGTCGGCTCCAGCGCAAGTTGTCTCAAGACCTCGACCGACGTCAAGAAGGCCGTTCAGACCTTGGAAGCTGACCATTTGCGAGGGTAGTCGCGGACCGAGCCGACGGATTCAAGCTTCACCGGCCCGTGCCGATTTCCGGAGCGGGGGTGTGTCCGTGCTGAGTGCCATCGACCAGGGCGCGAGTGCGAGAGCCGTGAACTGATCCCGGAGTGTTCAAGGCCCGTGCAGCGCGAAGCGGGCGATACGGTCATCGTTGCTGCCAACCCAGATGTCGTCGCCCACTCGGATGGCCGAGCTCACGCGCTGCATCGCGGCCGTTTGATCCGCACCGCCGAGCCGCAAGAAGGCCAACGTCTCCGGATCGACTTCGAGCACCGACCAGCCCGTGGCGCAGCCAGCGCCGCTGCACACCGCAGGCGGGACAAAGTTGGGACCGGCGGTGAGAAGCTTGCCATTGGTGGCCCAGTGGACGTTGTCCGGCCGAATGGGCAGTGACACCGTGCGCTTGGCAATCGGCGTCGCCCGCCGATCGAAACGAACCAGCTCCTGCGAGCCGTAGGCGGCCACGTAGATGTAGCGCTCGTCCTTCGAGACGTCGATGCCGTTCGGCAGCGACATCTCCGTGTCGGGGAGCGGCTGCGGTCGGCCGCCCGGATGCCACTCGACCAGATGGCCAGTGATGACCGGGGCACCTCCACCACCCCTGAAGTTCTGGTCCCGCATTCTGGTCGTCACGAATCCGCCATCGGCGAGCCGGGCGACGCTGTTGTGGTAACTGTCCTGCTGCAGCAGGACACAGCCCTTCCAGGTGAGGATCGGCGCCGTCCCGCGAAGGTCGAGATCGTAGATTTCGATGGCTTCGCGCGCTCCATGGCTCGTGGTGTACAGGCTGAAATACTGGGGCGACGTCTCGGCCAGGCTAAGCCCGTGAACATCGAAGGCCTGGAGGTTCAGCGGCCCCGGACAGTCGGGATAGGCACGGGTGTCGTGCTGGAGCCTGAAGGTAGCGCCGTGGATGAGCTCCGACTGCGTCCGTGTCGCAGGATCGATCAGATACAGGTGACCGGGCGCACGGTGACCGGACACAAGCAGAAGGCCGGA
>JBEBGB010001168.1:0-1365 GCA_040081675.1 Vicinamibacterales bacterium | reverse complement strand
CCCTGCGAGTCCTTGATGAACCCGAACCCCTTGTCTACGCGGAGTGACCGAATCGTGCCTGATGCCATGTTGTGTCCTCTCTGAACTGCCGATGGTGATGGGTGACGGACGCCGGAAGAAGTCGAGCGCCCGTCGAGCGGGACGACGTTCGTCTACACCCGACGCGCCGTACCCGATGCCCTGTGAACTCAGGGAATCTCCGCCTTCGCCAAACAGGGCGCGCCGAGCCGAAGCACGAGGCGCCTGCGTTCGAGTGCGAAGGCTGGTGCGGAAGAGAGGATTTGAACCTCCACTGGGTTGCCCCAACTAGCTCCTGAGGCTAGCGCGTCTGCCGTTCCGCCACTTCCGCACAGTGGTGAGAATATCGCCGGACAGGAACCCTCAGTATACCGCAAGCGCCCCTCGACACCGAAGGCCCCAGCGGCTTGACTGGCTTCAAGCCGGCGCCCTGCAAGTCGCCGTCAGCCGACGGATATACTCGCCTCCATGGCCAAACGCGTCGTCGTGTTCGTCCTGGCGACTATCGGTGCACTGGTGGTGCTCACCATGGTCGGCTTCGTCTCTCTCGCGCTGTTCATCGGACGCCGCGCACCATCAGTCCCGCAGCGCGCGATGCTGGTGCTCAAGGTCGGCGGCGATCTCCAGGAGACGGCGCCAAGCGACGTCGTCACCTTCCTGCGGTCGCGAACGCCGACGGTTCGTGTCATCGTCGACACCCTTCGCAAGGCCAAGACAGACTCACGAATCGGCGCCGTCCTTCTCGAGCCAACGGGCTTCTCGTCGCCGTATTGGGCGAAGGTGCAGGAGCTGCGCGATGCCGTGATCGACTTCAAGGCGTCGGGCAAGCCGATCTACGCCTACCTGGCCGCTGCCGACGACCGCAGCTACTACCTTGCCACGGCTGCGGACCGTGTCTCCGTCATGCCGTCTGCGGAAATCGACCTGACGGGCGTCGCGACCTACGCACTGTTCCTGCGCGGCACGTTCGACAAGTTCGGCATCGTTCCAGACATGCACCACATCGGCGACTACAAGACCGCCATCAACGCCTACACCGAGAAGACCTACACCAAGGCGCACAAGGAGATGGACGAGTCGCTCAATCGCGATCTCTTCGAGCAGATCGTGCTCGGCGTCGCCGAGTCGCGCAGGATGACCCCAGCAGAAGTGCGCACGCTTGTAGACGATGGTCCGTTCCTCGCACAGGATGCGCTGAAGGCGGGACTGGTCGACGAGGTCGCCTACGAAGATCAGGCGTTCGACAAACTGCGCGCCGATCACGGCAAGGACCTGGTGAGACTCGACGGCGACGACTACGCGCGCGTCACGTCCGCGTCGCTCGGTTTCAACAGAGGTCCGCGGATC
>JBEBGB010001167.1:0-1365 GCA_040081675.1 Vicinamibacterales bacterium | reverse complement strand
GCCGTCTGCATCAAACAGGTTCCGACGCGCGACTGGCAGCCGCGCTTGAACGAGGCACGTACCTGGATTCGTGAGCAGGACGCGACCTACGAGATGAACGAACCCGACGCTTACGCGCTCGAAGAGGCCTTGCGCCTGAAAGAGCGGCTCGGCGGCGAAGTCGTGGTCTGCTCGGCGGGTCCGTCGCGGGTGGCGCAGGTGCTGCGAGAGGCGCTCGCGCGCGGTGCCGACCGCGCCATTCACGTGCAGGACGATGGCCTGGCGTCGGCAGACGCGTTCGTGGTGTCGGCAGCGCTTGCCGGTGCCATGAAGGACGAAGGATTCGATCTGATTCTCACGGGTCTTCAGTCCGACGACCAGGGCTTTGCGCAGACCGGCGTGGTGTTGGCCGAACGCCTGGGACTCTGTCACGCCACGATCATCATGGAAGTGCAGGCCGAAGCCGGCACGCTGCGCGTGAAGCGCGAACTCGAGGGCGGCTGGTTCCAGTGGGTCACGCTGCCCACGCCTGCCGTGCTGACGATCCAGAGCGGGATCAATCAACTGCGCTACGCGACGCTCAAGGGCATCATGGCGGCGAAGAAGAAAGAGATTCGCGCGGTTGCCCCGACTGCCTCCGCGTCGACCTATCAGCAGATCCTCGGTCTCAATGTGCCCGAGAAGTCGAAGAAGACCCGGCTCATCGACGGCTCACCCGCGGAAGCGGCCAAAGCACTGGTCGCCCATCTGCGCGATGACGCGCGCGTGATCTGAGGCACCCGCCATGATTCTGGTGATTGCGGAACAGCGCGACGGCAAGGTCAACAAGGCGTCCTGGGAGTCGATCGTCGGCGCACAGCGGATCGCGTCGGTGTCCGCCGAACCCATCGTCGTCGCCATCGCTGGTGCTGATGTCCAGGCTGCCGCCACGGAACTGGCAGGCGCAGCCGTGTCAGAGATCGTGGCGTTGGAGTCGCCCGCGCTCGCCGTCTACACAGCCGACGGGTTCACGCAGGCATTGCAGGCGGCCATTACGACGCTCGCACCGTCGACCGTCGTGTTGCCGCACACCTACCAGACGCGCGACTTTGCGCCAAAGCTCGCGGCCCGATTGGACCGCGCGATCATCACTGATGTGACGGCCGTCAAGACCGACGCCGGGCGAACCGTTTTCGTGCGGCCGATGTTCCAGGGCAAGCTCGCCGCGGATGTCGTGGCGCTTGGGTCGACCCCACACTTCGTCACGTTCCAGATTGGCGCGTATCGAGCGGATCAGGCCGCTCGAGGTGAGGCGCCTGCCGCAGTGCGTGCGATTGCGGTCGTGGTTGACCCATCGACCATTCGCCAGAAGCCCGACGCTCCATTTCAGGAGGCACGACAGGCTGT
>JBEBGB010001166.1:0-1365 GCA_040081675.1 Vicinamibacterales bacterium | reverse complement strand
GCCCGTCGAGCTTCGTCCTGAAGCACCTGTTGCACGCGAAACGGCGGTTCACCCTTTGCGGCCTTGCGCCGTCGGTACGTGCCGTCTGACCCGAGCAGGTACGCGTTGCAGTTGTCTTTGAACATGGCTCGCAACGCCTGCGCGACCCTCAGCTTGTGTTCCATCTTCTCCACTGGAAACATCAACTCGATGCGTTTGTCGAAGTTGCGCGTCATCCAGTCGGCACTCGCGAGGTAGGTCTCTTCTTCGCCGCCGTTGAGAAACCAGTAGACCCGCGAGTGTTCGAGATACCGATCCACGATCGATACCACTTCAATGTTCGCGCTGTGACCGGCAACCCCGGGTCTCAGAGCGCAGATACCCCGCACATTGAGCCGGATCATGACGCCTTCGCGCGATGCGGCGTAGAGCGCTTCGATGATCTCGCTGTCGATGAGCGAGTTCATCTTCGCCATGATCTCGGCAGGTTGGCCGGCTTCCGCGCGACGCCGCTCGCGGCTGATCAGACGAAGGAAGCGCTGGCGAAGTCCCGTCGGTGCCATGGTCAACGTCTTGAGGCGCGGGGGATCGGAGTAGCCCGTCAGCGCGCTGAAGAACGCACTCGCGTCTTCCGCGATGAGTGGCGAGGTCGTGATCAAGCCGAAGTCGGTGTAGATGCGAGCCGTACGTTCGTTGTAGTTGCCGGTGGCCAGGTGCACGTACCGCTTGAGTCCGTACGGCGTGCGCCGCACGATCTGGCAAATTTTGGCGTGTACTTTGTAGCCGCGAATGCCGTAGACCACATGGGCACCGGCCTCTTCGAGCGTCCGCGCCCAGCGGATATTGCGCTCCTCGTCGAATCGGGCCGTGAGTTCGACGATGACGGTGACCTGCTTGTTGTTCTCGGCCGCTCGGCGCAGACTGGCGATGATGGCGGAGCCAGGGCTCGCTCGGTACAGCGTCTGTTTGATCGCGAGCACATCCGGATCGTCGGCGGCCTGCGCCAGCAGGGCCACCACGGGCTCGTACGAGTCGTAGGGGTGGTGCAGCAGCAGATCGTGTTCGTCGATCGCCGCGAAGAGGTCGGAAGGCGCGCCTTCGATAGGATTCACTGGCAGCGCGGGCGGATAGCGAAGTTCGTCGTGGCCGGGCAAGTCGTGCAGCTGCATGAGGACCCGGAGGTCCAGCGGACCTCGCACCTGGTACACATCGTCAGCTGTCACTTCGACCTGACTGCACAACAGCTGGACGAGTTCGGGTGACGCCTTCGCCTCGACCTCGAGCCGGACGACATCGCTGACGTTGCGGCGGCGGAGTTCGCGCTCGACGCGTTCGAGCTGCGAGTGCCCACCTTCATCATCGAATTCGAGTTCCGCGTCTCGTGAC
>JBEBGB010000337.1:0-5614 GCA_040081675.1 Vicinamibacterales bacterium | reverse complement strand
GGCGTTCCCGGTTCGTCATGGTGCGCGAGTGCGACGAGCGGCGATCCGTGCATGTCAAGAGCCGCGGGGAGGAATCCGCACCCGATCGGGAATCCTCCGCACGAGTACGGTTGCTCTACAAGTGTCAACGAGGCGCTGATCCACCCGCGCGCCGTGGAATGGCGGCCTGCCGGCGCATGGCGGCGGTGGCAGTATCGTTGCTCCTCCGACCGCGATGGCTGTGCCGCCCCCCGTTACGCCGACCACGACGCGTGTCGCTCGCCGGGCGCCGATCGTCAAGGCCAGGCGCCCATGGCCGGTCGAACCGAATCTGGCTGACTACGACGCCGATCGGGCCGCGTTCTCGTGGGAGAGCGCCCGGGGTGCGCTTGACGGGTTGCCTGGTGGCCGAGGCCTCAACATCGCCCACGAGGCCGTGGATCGGCACGCCGCGGGACCGCGTAGCCGACGCGTGGCCATCCGGTGGCTTGGTCGCAGCGGCGAGCGCCGGGAGATCACGTATGACGATCTCCGCCGGGCGACCAGCCGCTTCGCGAACCTGCTGCGGCGTCTCGATGTTGGCAAGGGCGATGTCGTCGCCACGCTTCTGGGACGCACGCCCACGCTATATGCAGCAGCGCTTGGCGCGCTCAAGAACACGAGCGTCTACACGCCGCTCTTTTCGGCGTTCGGTCCGGACCCAATCGTGGCTCGGCTGACCAAGGCGCGCGCACGCGTGCTTGTCACAAGCGCCTCGTTGTATCAGCGCAAGGTGTCGCCGGTATTGGGTCAGTTGCCGGATCTCGAACACGTCCTGCTGATTCGCGATGGTTCGGAGCCGGTGCCGGCCGGGACACGTGACCTCGCGGCGCTCCTGGCGAGGGAGGACGATCGCTTCGAGATCCCGCCCACTGATTCGCAGGACCTTGCGCTCATGCACTTCACGAGCGGTACGACAGGGACTCCCAAGGGAGCGCTGCACGTGCACGACGCCGTCGTCTCGCATTACGCGACCGCACGATCGGCGCTCGACCTCCACGCCGGCGACGTGTTCTGGTGTACGGCTGATCCCGGCTGGGTGACGGGCACCTCCTACGGCATCATCGCGCCGCTGACGTGCGGCCTCACGAGCGTCGTGGACGAAGGCGACTTCGATGCCCGGCGCTGGTACCGCGTGCTGCGAGACGAGCGCGTGACGGTCTGGTACACCGCGCCGACGGCCGTCCGCATGCTGATGAAGGCCGGCACGGAGCTGGCCCGCGCGCACGACCTGCGCACGCTACGGTTTCTCGGCAGTGTCGGCGAACCGCTGAACCCGGAGGCGGTCGTCTGGGGCGTCGAGGCCTTCGGGCAGCCGTTTCACGACAACTGGTGGCAGACCGAGACGGGCGGGATCATGATTGCCAACTGCGCATCGATGGACATCCGGCCGGGATCCATGGGACGCCCACTTCCCGGGATCGATGCGGCGATTGTTCGCCGTACGGAGGATGGGCGTGTGACGGTCGTCGACACACCGGACGTGGACGGAGAGCTCGCGCTCCGCGCGGGATGGCCGTCGATGTTCCGCGGCTACCTTGGTGAACCTGAGCGGTACCGAAAATGCTTCGCCGGTGACCTCTATCTCACCGGGGACCTCGCGCGGCGTGATGCCGACGGCTACTTCTGGTTCGTTGGGCGCGCCGACGACGTCATCAAATCGTCGGGGCACCTGATTGGACCGTTTGAGGTCGAGAGCCTGCTCATGGAGCATCCAGCCGTCGCCGAGGTCGGTGTCATCGGGAAGCCGGATCCGGTCGCCCACGAAATAGTGAAGGCCTTCGTGTTGCTGAAGCCCGGGTTCGAGCCCGACGCTGCGTTGCAGCGCGACCTGCTCGCATTCGCCCGCGTCCACCTCGGTGCCGTCGTGGCGCCCAAGGAGATCGCATTCGTGCCGTCACTTCCGCGGACGCGGTCGGGCAAGATCGCGCGTCGCGTGCTGCGCGCGCGTGAACTCGGGTTGCCCGAAGGTGACACCTCCACGCTGGAGGCGATGTGACCGTTGGGACACCGGAACCGGCGCCTGACCGCAGCCGGGGCGTGTCGCTGCTCCGAGACATGCTTCGTATCCGGCGATTCGAGGAGAAGTGCGCGGAGCTGTACGGCACAGGCAGAATTCGCGGGTTTCTGCACCTGTACATAGGTCAGGAGGCTGTGGCCGTTGGCAGCCTGCGCGCGCTCACCACGGACGATGCGATCGTGGCGACGTACCGGGAGCACGGGCATGCGCTGGCGCGCGGGATCGACGCCGGCGTGTTGATGGCGGAGATGTACGGCAAACAGGAAGGCTGCAGCAAAGGGCGTGGTGGCTCCATGCACGTGTTCGACGCCGCCACGCGCTTCTATGGCGGCAACGCCATTGTTGGTGGCGGTCTTCCCGTTGCGGTTGGATTGGCCCTGGCGGATGTGCTGTTACGACGTCCTCGCGTCACGGCGTGTTTCTTCGGCGACGGCGCCGTCGCTGAGGGGGAGTTTCACGAAGCATTGAATCTCGCGGTCCTCTGGAAGCTTCCCGTGCTCTTCGCGTGCGAGAACAACCTGTATGCGATGGGTACGCGCATCGATCGTGCGCTGTCGCAGACCGATGTGGCGGCGAAAGCACGGGTGTACGGGATGACCGCGGCGACCGTGGACGGGATGGATGTGCAGGCCGTCGAGCAGGCGTCGTGCGCGGCCGCCGAGCGTTGCCGGGCGGGCGCAGGCCCCCAGTTCCTCGAGTTCCATACCTACCGCTTCCGGGCGCATTCGATGTTCGACGCCGAGCTCTATCGCGACGCCTCAGAGGTTGAGCAGTGGAAGCAGCGCGATCCGATTCGCCTGCTCGGCGACCGGCTCCAGGCGGGCGGCCTGCTCGATGCGCCGTCGCGGAGCACCCTCGACGCAGAAGTCGACGGAGAGATCGCCCGCGCCGTGGCGTATGCCGAGGCAGGCACGTGGGAACCGGTCGAAGAGTTGACGCGTGATGTATGCGCGCGGCGAGCGTCCTAGGAGCGCGCGTGGGGATGACAGCCACGGCACAGCGGGTGACCTTCCGGGAGGCGCTGCGGATGGCGCTTCGGGAGGCGTTGCAGCGCGAGCCTCGGGCCTTTCTCATGGGTGAGGACGTTGGAAAGTACGGCGGGTCCTACGCCGTGAGCAAGGGTCTGCTTGCCGAGTTCGGGCCGGACCGCATCCGGGACACCCCATTGTCCGAGTCGACGTTCGTCGGTGCCGGCATTGGGGCCGCCCTCGGCGGCATGCGTCCGATCGTCGAGATCATGACGGTGAACTTCTGCCTGCTGGCCCTGGATCAAATCGTGAACAACGCCGCCACGATCCGCCACATGTCGGGTGGGCAGTTCGGCGTGCCCCTTGTGATCAGAATGGCCACCGGGGCCGGCCGACAGCTCGCCGCGCAGCACGCCCACAGCCTCGAGGGATGGCTCGCGCATATTCCCGGCATCCGAATCGCGACGCCGGCGACCATCGAAGACGCACGCGGCATGTTGTGGACGGCGCTCGAGGATCCAGATCCCGTGCTGCTCTTTGAACCACAGACGCTCTACAACATGGAAGGCGATCTTCCCGACACGGCCGGAGCGGTTGACCTGGATCGCGCCGCGGTCCGGCGCACCGGGCACAGCCTCACCATCGTGAGCTATGGTGCGACGTTGCACAAAGCGCTCGCCGCGGCGCGCACGTTGGACGAGGAGGGGATCGACGCCGAGGTCATCGATTTGCGCACGCTCCGTCCGCTCGACATGGCGACCATTGAAACGTCCGTGCGGAAGACGCGTCGCGTGGTGATCGCCGATGAAGGATGGCGCAGCGGAAGCCTGTCGGCCGAGATCGCCGCCCGCTTGTCGGAACATCTCTTCTACGACCTCGAAGCGCCTATCGCCCGTGTATGTACCGCGGAGGTGCCGATTCCGTACCCCAAGCACCTTGAAGACGCGGCGCTCCCACAAGCCGAGACGATTGCCGAGGCCGCGCGGGCGCTGCTGCACTGAGTAGCCTCATGACTGAGTTCCGCATGCCCTCGCTCGGTGCCGACATGGAAGCCGGCACGCTCGTTCAGTGGCTCAAACAGCCCGGTGATGCGCTGGTGCGTGGCGACATCATCGCCGTAGTGGACACAGACAAGGGTGCGATCGAGATAGAGGTCTTCGAGGCCGGTCTGCTGGACCGTGTGCTGGTTGCGCCGGGTCAGAAGGTTCCAGTCGGCACGGCGCTCGCGCTCATCAGAAGCAGCGGGGAGGCCCCCTCCTCCGCGGCCGCCCCGCCGGTCGACGCGGTGCCGGCACCGCCGCGTCACGAACGGCGGGCGTCTCCTGCGGCCCGGAAGGCTGCCGAGGCGCTGAACATCGACCTGGCGGGCGTGATGGGCACCGGACCCGGAGGGGCAATCAGTCGCGAGGATGTGGAACGCGCCGCATCCCGAGGCCAGGTGACGCGGGCACCGGCGGCCGGCTCGAGCGCACCGGCGGCACCCACCGCAGGCCTGGCGTCGGCGGTGCGATCGGCCATTACCGCCGCGATGTCACGATCCAAACGAGAAATCCCTCATCTCTACCTTTCGACGACGATCGACATGACGAATGCGCTCGCATGGCTGGCCGCGGAGAATCAGAAACGCTCCGTCGAGCGTCGCGTGCTGCCGGTCGCGCTGCTGGTCAGGGCGGTCGCCACCGCGGCGGCCGCGGTGCCTGGTCTCAGCGGCTTCTGGGTCAACGGTACGTTTCGAGCCGGGGCCGGCATGCACGTGGGTTGTGCCATCTCGCTCCGCGGCGGTGGCCTCGTGGCTCCCGCGCTTCACGACGCGGATCGGAAGGACCTGGACACGATCATGGGCGAATTGGCCGACCTGATCGGCAGGGCGCGGCGGGGCACACTTCGGAGCTCGGAACTCGCGGACCCGACGATTACGGTCACGAATCTCGGCGATCTCGGCGTCGAAACCGCATTCGCGATCATCTACCCGCCGCAGGTGGCGATCATCGGATTCGGGAAGACGGTGCAGCGGCCATGGATCGTCGATGGTCGCGTTGAGCCTCGGACCGTGCTGACCGCGACCATCTCGGCGGACCATCGCGCCGTGGATGGCCGGCGCGCCGGGCAGTTCCTGGCGGTCGTCGATCGCCGGCTGCAGACACCGGACAAGCTATGACGCGTGCGGAGATCCGGGAGAAGGTCGTACAGGCGCTGGCCAGCGTCGCGCCCGAGTTCGATGTGGCGGCAATCGCGGTCGATGCCGCTCTGCGCGATCAAGTGGACCTCGACTCGATGGATTTCCTTCGATTCGTTATCGAACTGCACCGCCAGTTCGGTATAGAGGTCCCCGAGGCCGACTACGAGAAGCTCGCCAGCTTGGCTGGCGCGGTCGACTATGTCGCCGCGGCGATCACGCCACCCTCCTGAGCAGCCGCGTCCCCGTTTTGACGGTGAAATCCTGGGCATGCCCATTGCTGGATGAGGCGGTGGACGCGATCCGGTTCACCCGCGCCATGAGGGTGAGGTAACAATGATGCCCGTCAAGCCGGTTCAGATCTTCGCAGGATCCGCGGTGTTGAACGGCGACCTCCGATTTCCCCCGGGCGGTCGCGGCCTCGTAATCTTT
>JBEBGB010001165.1:0-1367 GCA_040081675.1 Vicinamibacterales bacterium | reverse complement strand
TTCGCCTTCTGGGATTCGATCTTGGCGACCGTAATGCGCTGCACGCAGTAGGTGCACTTCTCCATGACGCCGCGGCTGCGAACCGTGACGTCCGGATTGCGTGAGAGCTTGAGGCTCGGCGTATCGAAGTCGGAATAGAGCAGGTAGTTGAAACGACGGACCTTGTACGGGCAGTTGTTCGAGCAGTAGCGGGTGCCGACACAGCGGTTGTACACCATGTCGTTCAGACCTTCGTGGCTGTGCACGGTCGCACCAACCGGACAGACCACCTCACACGGCGCGTTCTCGCACTGCATGCAGGGGACCGGCTGGAAGTAGGTCTCGAGCGCGCCGGCTTCCGTGTGCTCGCCTGCGTAGTAGGCGTCGATGCGGATCCAATGCATCTCACGGCCGCGGAGCACCTGGTCCTTCCCAACCACCGCGATGTTGTTCTCTGCCTGACACGCGACCACGCACGCATTGCAACCAATGCACGCGTTCACGTCGATCGACATGCCCCACTTGTAGCCGTCGTACTTGAAATCCGGATACAGCGTGATGGTGCGGGGCGGTGCCTCGAATCCTTCGTGGACCGACTTCGGGTCCCTGATGAACTCTTCTTTCGTCACCGCGCGGACCATGCCGCGCCCTTCCATCAAGTGGTGATACTGGGTGCAGGCCAGGGGGAACGTGTCGCCCGTGGTCGCCGCCTCGACGCCGCTTCCCGACCAGAGACCATCCGACGTGCGAACGGCGTACGCATTGAACCCGGCGCCCGTCCCGATGTGTCCCGCGCGAGTGCGGCCGTAGCCCAGATGCACGGTGACGCAGTCGTCTGGATGGCCCGGCACGGCGAAGATCGGTCCCTTGATGGAGCGCCCCTTGTACTTCAGCTCGACGACATCGCTGTCGATGGTGCCGTGCTCACCGCCGCGGGATGAGACCGTGTTCGCCGCCCGGAGCTTGTCGGCGGTCGCGGGGCTCGTCATCACCGCGTTGTCCCAGACCAGCTTCGTGATCGGCTTCGGCAGTTCCTGGAGCCAGGCGTTGTTCGAGAACCGGCCGTCGTACACCGCCGGATCAGGCCGGAATGAGATTTCCATACCGGTGGCGGCGGCTTCGCCGGCTGCGGTTGCTGCATCTGCCGTGAGCGTGACGACCTTTGGTTCGAACGCCGTAGCCGCGATGACGCCGTCATGCAGCCATCGGCGCCAGTCACGATCGAAGTCCGCGGACGGCCTGGCCTGTGCCCAGTGATCTCGCACCAGATCGTAGGGCGAGCGTTCGGGCTGATCGCTGAATACGCCGATCACTTCGTGGGCCGACCGGCCGTTGTAGAGCGGGGCGATAAGCGGTTGCACGATGGACGCGGTACCGTCGTGGCCGCG
>JBEBGB010001164.1:0-1369 GCA_040081675.1 Vicinamibacterales bacterium | reverse complement strand
CCATCGCCTAGCGCCAGAGAGCGCGCGATTAGCGCGCTGTCCGCGGCTCGACGATGTTGAACGCGGGATCGAAGTCGTCGAACAAGGACATGAGCTCCGCGAGGCGCTGACCGTTTCCTGTCGTCATCAACTCGCCGCGCGCCTCGGCATCCGCAAACGTTCGCTGCCGCAACACAATCGCATTGAAGACCGCCCGCGTGGTCGTCACGCTCGCGTCGGCATTCGAGGCCGTCTTCCCCACCACGTAGGTCAACGCCGCATGATCCACCGTGGATGCGACCGACTCGCGCGTGTCCGTGAACCGCCAGTTGATGACCATCCGGGTGTTGTCCGCTCGCGGGCCATTCAGGGTTGTGCCGAGATAGTCGAACACCAGCGACACCGGCATCGCCGAAATCATCTCGGCGTCGAGTGCCTGCCGCGGCCGTCCAGTGGGAACACCGTTGCGAAGTTCCTGCGCTCCGAGCAAGTACGCATTGCGCCACGTTGCCGATTCCGCGCCGTACCCAAGCTGCTCGAACGCGTCGGCCGCAAGCGCACGTGCCTCGGTGTTCGCCGGTTCCGCGTACACGACCTGGTCCATCACCTGAGCGACCCAACGGTAGTTCCCCCGCGCGAAGTCTTCACGCGCTCGGGCTATCACCGCGCTCGCTCCGCCCATGTACTCCAGAGACTTCTTCGCGACATCCACAGGTGGCAGCTGATTCAGCACGGCCGGATTGCCGTCATACCACCCGAGGTACTTCTGGTACACCGCCTTCGAATCGTGTGAGAGCGTGCCGTAGTAGCCGCGGGCCGACCATACCTGTTCGAGCCCCTTGGGCAGCTTCAGCGTCTCGGCGATCTCGGTCGGCGCCATGCCCTGATTCATCATCCTGACCGTCTGGTCGTGAATGAACTTGTAGAGATCGCGCTGTTGCTCCAATTGCTGGACGACGCGGTCATGACCCCACACCGGCCAGTGATGCTGTGCAACCAGAACATCCGCGTTCGCGCCAAACCGCTCGAGCGCATCACCAAGATATCTGGACCACCCCTTCGCGTCCCGCACCTCCGTTCCGCGGAGCGGAAGCAAGTTGTGGAGTGTATGCGTCGCGTTCTCGGCAATGTCGAGAACCCGGAACTGCGGAAAGAACAGGTGCATCTCCGCAGGCGCTTCCGATGCGGGTGCCAGATGGAATGTGATCGAGACACCGTCGACTGTGCGCGACTCGACCGGCTGCACGATTGAGTCGGTGGGAGCGACAATGGACCGGCCAGGCTCGCCACGTGAGTCGATCTTGCCGAGTCCCGCGTCGACGTTGCCGCGCTCTCCGCGAGGCAACGGGTTGCCGAACTGGTACTGGGCACGGCGTCCCATCGCATTGCC
>JBEBGB010001163.1:0-1371 GCA_040081675.1 Vicinamibacterales bacterium | reverse complement strand
TTCAGCCTGAGGTGCGCTGGCGTTCGACCTTCGGGTCTGCTGGGAACACGTCTGGGATCGAACCGCCGCTGCTCGGCGTGCAGGGGTTGGTCAGTCTCGAGTGGCGCTTCAACTAGCGCTCCCGTGGGCCGCGCTTACGCCCACTACCGCAAGCGTGAGCCGGGGGGATGGCGGAGACGGTGGGAAACAGGTACAGCGCAATCACCCCCTTCTTTGTCTCGAACGCATTCAACTGACCGGACCTTACAGGCCCACACCCCCGCTCCGGGGGAGTGTTTTTCCCTCAACAGCATGGCTCGGCAAGGCGCAGCCACATCGAGCGTGCAGGCCACCGCATTTGTGAGCAAAGGGCATCTTGACTCGCGCATATATAGGTACGCTATACATAGGGTTGCGATGGCGACGATGAACCCTTCGATCAAGCGAGGCAGTGCGGAGCTGGCCGTCTTGGCCGTACTTGAACAGCAGCCGCTGCACGGCTACGAGATTGCCCGCCGTATCGAACAGGAAAGCGACGGCGCCCTGAGGTTCACGCTCGCCTCGTTGTATCCCCTGCTCTACCGCATGGAGAAGCGGGGCTGGACGAAGGCCACGTGGGAGACGACGCCCGCGGGCGTCCGTCGTCGCTGCTACGGACTGACGGCAAAGGGCGTCAAGCAACTCGGCGCGACGCGCCTCGAATGGGACGCGTTCTTCCAGGCGCTCAGCCGCATTGGAGGACTCCGCCGTGCGTGATTGGTCTGCGATCGTGCATCGCCACCTCGCTTCCGTACGCGTGGACGAACGACGCCGCCGCGAGATCAGCGCCGAGCTGGCGGCCCACCTCGAAGACGCGTACGACAGCGCCCTTCGGAGTGGATGTACGGAGGCGGAGGCGGTTGCCTGCGCGATGGAACGCGTGCCCGACTGGAGCGCGCTTGCGGTGGCGGTGGAGAGATCCGCCGATGAGGACTCGATCATGACTAGGCAGGCAATCACCGTGCTGCTGCCGGGCACGACGATTCTGCTGGCGGCGGCGACAGGCATGTCCCTGGTGGTCTATGCGACACCTGCCGATCGATGGGTCGACCCGCGCTGGCAGGTGCACACATTTGCGGCTAGCCTGGCGTTCCTCTTCCTCTTCTACCTGCTGCTCGGAGCCATCGGGGCGGCGTGGTCCAGACACGCGGGCGGCAGCCGCGGCGAGCGCCTGGCCGCCGGCGCATTTCCCCTTGTGCTTCACGTGGCGATGGCCGGGCCGGCGGTCGGGGCCGACATGCTGTATGCGTTTTCGCAGGGGGCGGTGGGGCGGCACCTGGACATCAACTTCATCAACATGATCCTGGTCATGCTAGTGGCGCCCGGAGCGGCGCTGCTGCTTGGCGTGCTCCC